>DASXBH010000099.1:0-19665 GCA_036491775.1 Candidatus Acidiferrum sp. | reverse complement strand
CTCCCGCGTCAGTGCTGCGGCTCGTTCCGCCTGCGTTCGAATTCGCGAAAACCGCTCGGCTATCAGCGGATAATTGCGACTCTGCTCATAACCTATTTCCGACCAACCCAGGATCGCCCCAACCACGTTGTTGAAGTCGTGCGCGATACCGCCGGCCAGTTGCCCAATGCTTTCGAATTTCTGCGCCTGCTGTAGTTGATGTTCCAGCGCTCGAATTTCGGTTATGTCCTCGACGATTCCTTCCAGCAAGTCGCCTGGTCCGGGAATAGGCAGGTAACGAAGGTGAATGCGCACCGAAATCAGCCCACCATCTTTGCGGCGCCATTCCGATTCCGCGCTCTGCACCAAGCCCTGTGCGCGGCAGGACGCCACCAGCTTCACGTAGTGTTCGGGATAACGGAATATTTCTTCCGCCAAATTCAACGACTGTAGGTCATCCAGCGAAGAACACGCCAGCATCTGCAGCAACGAAGAATTGGCACCGACAAAATTACCATTCAGCGACACTCGAAAAATTCCATACACCGAATCTTCGACCAGCTCACGGTTGCGCGCCTCGCTTTGCGCCAGCGCCGTGCGAAATTCCGCGTTGGCATCCCGCAGCGCCTTTTCTTGCAATGCCCGGCGCAACGCTACCGGCAACCGCGCCATGTGCTCCTTTAAGATGTAGTCGTTAACTCCCTGCTTCACGCACCCTACTGCGGCGTCTTCCCCAATTGCACCGGTAACCAGCAGAAATGGCGTTTCGTGTCCCAAATCGCGCAGAAAATATAAAGCGTCTAATCCATTTCCGTGCGGAAGTTGAAATGCAGACAGCACCGCAGCAAACGCGCGGACGGAAGCGAGCGCGGTAAACTCCTCGTAGTCGTGGGCGATCACTGCTGGATTCGAAATTCCGGCTCCGCGAATCGCTTGCAGAATCGATTGCACATCGGCGCTGCACGGTTCCAGGATCAGGATGGGTGGCTCGGCGCTGGTTTCGGCGACTTCAATCGTCTCAACCGCAGGCGCTTCACCGAGGTGTCTCGCCTGGAGTGCGCCTTCGGTTTGCTGGCCTGTGAAACTAATGTTGACGAGCGACATATTTTCACCACATCTCTTAACGATCAATCGTCCTTGCCCGATTTATGTGGCCGTGACAGGGATTTCTATCAACCGATGATTTTGTGCCGTTGGAACCGGCCCCAACAATTCTGTGAACGCGGGCGACGAGCCGGCCGGCAAAAATTCCGAATGGATCGAAAGGAGTGGTTTGATTCCGTACGTTACCGCTTCACTGAAATCGTACAAGCAGTTGGAAATGCGCCGGTGCACCGCAGGCAACCCTGCCACGGCAACATCTTGTATGAGGAACACGAAGTGCCCTGGAGCTACATGCGCGCCAAGATCCGTATTCCGTACTCTTCTCTGAAGAAGTGAGGCCATCTCGCGCAAGAAGTCATCAACCTTCGCTTCGCCTCCGTACAGATGCATCGCCTCGAAATTCTGTACGCGCACGGATACCAGCAGCCGCCGCGCCGAGAGTGGATGTGCCTCTCGCCAACTCTGCGCTTCCACGATCAATCCGGCACGGTTCATTAAGCCGGTCAAAGAATCGATGCACGCTTGCGACATCAATTTCGAGGGAGATTCCCGGAATGCAGCCCGCAACGCCCGGTCCAGCGTTCGCCCGTCCATGCATCCTTCCAACATGTAATCTGTTGCTCCCACTTGAAGGCACTCCGCTGCACAGTCTTTGTCGGCAGGCTCGGCAAACAAGATGAGAGGGATGTGCGGGGCGGCCTGATGTAGAACACTCACCGCGCCCGGTGGGTCCGGCTGGAACAGCGCAAGGTCGAGCAGTGCAACGTCCGGACAGTAGGTACGCAGGGCCAGCGACAGATTGCTTCGTTTCGAAACGAACAGCAGTTCCAGTGCGTGCCCTCGCTCCGCACACAGCGACCGCAGCGTTATTCCTGTCTCCGTAAAACCGCTTTCCGCGAGTAAAACCCTAGGGTGAGCCGCACACATATCCGCGGGCCTTTCTAGAGCGATTGCGTTGCATGTTGCGGGCCGCTCGCGGTGAAACGCGTCCTTCAGCCATGCAAGGAATTTCCGTACTATTTATTATTTATATATTAAATAATTGTGTCAAGAGTATTCAGATACTCTGTAGCGGCTTTTCGGAAACCGGCGCAACGTTTCGCCGGCTCAAGGCTAAGGCGGTCAGGCCGGCTATCAATCCGCCCACAAGAACCACGCCCTCCCAAACAATTCCCGAAGCGAGAACGAGATGCGGAGCAGCACCAAAAGGGGAAAGTAGCGCCACCAGTGCCGCCTCGCGCACTCCAATCCCACCTTGGGTCAGCGGCAGCACCGCCGCCATTTTCGCCAGTGGCCAGCCGAAGAACCATACTCGTAATGGCAAGAACAATCCGCAAGATATCGCCAGCAGCGCCGTTAAAAACAGAAACATAAACTGCATACCGGTTCCAAGACCCCAGCCAAGGAGCAGAATGTGTGGTCGCCGCGAAACACTGCGCAGAGAATGCCGCAGTCGTGCCAGTCGCCGTCGGAATCGGATCGAGCGACCGGCTAACACCGGCCGATGCAGCAGCACACCCGCTATCGCAAGAAGCACGACCACCACTGCGATAAATAACAAACCTTTGCGCGCCCGCGTCCCCAGGTCCGCCGGCAACGATCCCGGCAAAAGCAACAGTCCCAACACGACTAACACCGCTTGCGCCGCTGCATCCAAAAAGCGGTCTGCTACATTCCCAGCCAAAACCGCCGAAGGATTCGCGCTGCGCCGCAACCCTACCGCTAATCGAACAATGTCACCACCAATAATCGACGGCAAAAACAGCGTCGCGAACAGCCCGCCTGTGTAGCATTGCGCGCACGTGGCAAAATCCAATTTCGCTCCAGCAGCGTTCACCACCATTCGCCATTTCATAATTCCTATGACGTGCACCAACAGGTAGCCCAACAAAATTGCGATGAATCGAGTCGCCCGCACGCGTTGCAGCGACTCCAGCAACTGGCTCATCGGCAGAAAATGAAACAGCACCGCCAGGATGAGTAGCCCGGCCAGCCAGCGCAACGCAATGAACAGCCAGCCTCGAACTTGGGTTTGTGATGGGTGAGCGCCAATCATGGGCGCGAGATTAAAACTTTAATTTCCAAAGATCTCATTGATCTTCGCCGCTAACTGGAAATCCAGGGAGCTGATCCCTTGCGCGCTGTGCGTATTTAAATCAATCACTACCTTGTTCCACACGTTGAACCATTCTGGGTGATGGTTCATCGATTCGGCCACCAGCGCTACCTGCGTCATTTTCCCAAATGCAGTTACAAAATCCTTGCACTCAAACGCCTGGTGTAATTTCCCATTCACCAGGCTCCAGCCCTTGGCCAGCTGCAACTGCTGCTGAATTTCGCTATCTGTCAATTTCTGAGGACGCATCGTTCCCTCCATCCATTCCTTGCATCCGCACCATTATGCGTTGCCCTGGTGTCACCAGCAACAAATGCCCGCGCGATTGCTCGTGGTCCAAAATTCCAGTACGCTAAGGGGTTCGCTGCCGGCGAAAATCTGCGCTGTGCGCTCCAGCGACCTGGAGTGGAGACTATCGTGAAGAAGAAAATTCGTGCGATTCAGTACGGAATTGGCCCCATTGGCGCATCGATCCTGAAGCTCTTGCGCGAAAAACAGGCCGTCGAAATTGTGGGTGCGATCGACAACGATCCCGCCAAAATTGGTAAAGATGTTGGCGAAATCATTGGCGCGTCCGATGCTCCCTGGGGGGTGAAAGTCTCCGGCGACGCCCGGGGAGTTCTGGAGCAGTCCGCCGACGTGGTCATGCATACCACTTCCTCTTCGCTGCCCAAGGTGATGGAACAATTGTTGGCCTGCCTGGACGTTGGCTCCTGTGTGGTGTCCACCTGCGAAGAGTTGTCGTACCCATTTCGTACTTACCCAGAGCTCGCGGCGCGGCTGGACACCGCTGCCAAAGAATCGGGAGTGGCGTTGGTTGGTACCGGCATCAATCCTGGCTTCGTGATGGACAAGCTGGTCATTACTCTCGCTGGCGTATCGCAACGCATCGAACACGCTAAAGCGCTGCGCGTCGTGGATGCTTCCAAGCGGCGCCTTCCTTTGCAGAAGAAAATCGGCGCGGGCATGTCCGTAGACGAATTTCGCGCGAAAGTAAAAGAAGGCGTGATCAAGCACGTGGGCTTGCCGGAGTCGGTAGCCATGGTCGCCGACAGTTTGGGCCTCAGCGTTAACGAAATTATCGAGACAATCGAGCCCAAGGTCGCCGAGGAGCGCGTGCAAACCGAATTCCTCACCGTGGAACCGGGACAAGCCGCAGGCGTTCACCAGATCGCCCGCGGATTAGCGGACGGCAAGGAACTCATCTACATGGAATTGCAAATGTACGTGGGTGCGAAAGATCCGGCCGATACCATTGAACTCACCGGCCATCCCAACATCAGTTTAGTAATTCCCGGCGGCTCGCACGGAGACATTGCCACCGCCTCCGTTGCCGTGAATTCCATACCGGCGATTCTTGAAGCCCCGTCTGGCTTGCGCACTTCGCGCGATCTTCCTATTGGTTTTTTTTCGCCTAAACCCTGGAAGTAAGTGCGAGCCTGGCTCCTACTTCTTCCAGAATTTCATCACCGCGGAATAATCCAAATCTTCTTTTGCTTCGCCTTTAACGTAGTTGTACACTTCGCGCGCTGCGGCCGTTGCCGGTAGCGCCACTCCCAGCTGATTCGCCAGGTCCAATGCCAGGCCCAAATCCTTGTGCATCAATCGTAGCGAAAAACTCGGTTTATATTCCCCTTTGACCATCAAAGGCGCTTTAAGGTCCAGCAATCCCGAGCGCGCCATACTGGACTGCATTACTTCGATAAGTTGTTCGCCCTTCAATCCCGCCTTCGTCACCAGCGCCAACGCTTCGGCCATCGCCCCAACCTGCAGCGCCAGCAGCGCATTCATGGCCACCTTCACGGTTTGGCCGGCGCCATTCGGCCCCAAGTGAAACCATTTCTTGCCCATCACTGCAATAATCGGCTCGGCTTCCTTCAACGCTCCCGCATCACCACCCACCATGAACACCAGGTTTCCTTCGCGGGCGCCCCAATCGCCGCCAGTCACCGGCGCGTCTAGAAATTTCACTCCGCGCTCGCTGCAAACCGCTGCGATTTTGCGCGCCAGCATCGCCGACACCGTGCTGCAATCCATATAGACTGTGCCGCTGCGCAACCCTTCGACCGCTCCATCGTTTTTCCCGTCGTGGCCCCAGAGCACTTCCTCCAGAGCCGGGGGATCGCTGACCATAGTGATCAGAAAATCCGAGGCTGCCGCCACTTCACGTGGGCTCTTGCCAAGTGTCGCTCCGGCGCTAATCAATTCTTGTGCGCGGTCAGCGGTCCGATTCCAAACCGTCACTTTGTTTCCGGCTTTCAACAGATTCATCGCCATCGGCTTGCCCATCAAACCGAGTCCGACAAATCCAATTTTGTGGGGAGTAGTGGAAGGGCTCACGAGAATTCTCCTGTACGGTGGGTTAGCTCAGCCGGCGGGCATCTGAACGTCAAAATTGTAGCGTATTCGTGGAGTTGCGTCGCCGAGTTGAAATAGTGGGTCGATGGCTGGCAAACGCTACGCTTACATCAAGCCGCTTTGTCGCGCCAGATTCAGCGCTTCGATCGCTGCACCCCGCGCCCCCGCGGTATCGCCATTCGGCATAACGTAAATCGGGACATTCACTTGCTCTTCCCGTTGATCCGGCATCCCGACGCGAATCTCATTCAGAAACCACTTCTGAAATGCTTCGCTGGTCTCCAGCGCGCCGCCGCCCACGATCAGCGCGTCCGGGTCAAAAGTGTTTACCATTTCATCGAAGAACAATCCCAATGCATGTGCCTGCACTCGAAATACTTCCTTGCACAGCGCATCGCCTTTGTCCGCCAGGCCACGCACTAGTTTCGCCGCCTGATGTTTGTCCACCTGACTCAACTCGTGACCCGGGTAGCGCGGCAGAAAATATGGCAAAATGTTTTGCTCGATTCCAGTCAGAGAGCAGAGCGACTCCAAATCCCCAGTACGTCCGCAGTTGCAGATCGGCTTCATTCCCTGGGTATCCGCGATGCTTTGGTACGGCAGCAGCACGTGCCCCAACTCTCCACCAAATCCATTTTTCCCTTTCACCACATTCCCATTCAGGATAATTCCTCCGCCATTGCCCGTTCCAATGATCGTCGACACCGACGTTTCCTTACTATTCGCTCCGAAGATCGAGTAGTGCCCCCAGAGCGCCGCCGCATTCCCGTCGTTCAGATAGCACACCGGCTTGCCCAGCGCGCGGGCTAGCCCTTCGCGAATATCAAACCCCGCCCAGTTCGCATGCACGAAATTCGTGGAGCCTCGCGCGCTAAGCAACCCCGCTGCGCTGGCCGGCCCCGGCGTGTCCAATCCTACCGTCACGATGTCGACGAGCTGCACACCCGCCTGTTCCGCGGCAATCGCCAAGCCCTCCGCAATCTGCCGCAAGCAGGTCTCCGGCCCCTGTTTCGAAAGCGCCGGGTGCTCGCAAAGTCCCTCAATCAGGAATTGTTCTTGCTGGTTGATCAACGTGTAGTTGATCGCGGTTCCGCCCAGATCTACTCCGGCTACGACAGCCACGCTGGTTCTCCTTACTTTGGTTTGCTTGGCACAGCGTAGCAGAATCGCGAACCATCGGCTAACGCGGCGGCGCACCGCGGCAGCTGAGTATCTTCGATAGGGAGCCTTTAGGGGAGTGAAGTGCTTACACAGCCTTGGGACGGTGTGGTAGCGAAAATATCGACGCGGGGTTAGACGTCCCCTGGCTTGCGGCAGCCGCGGCAGAACGCGCCTCAGGCAGGCCGCTTGCTTTACTCATTTCCGTCTGCGGCAATTTCTCGACATTCGGTTCCGGCGCTTCTTCCAGACGGTTAATGCACCGGTACGGAATTTCCCAACGAAAGTAGTTTCGCTTGCCGCGCTGTTCCAGATGTTGTTCGAGGAAAATCGATCTGCCGGAATCGCCCACAAACGTGCCCGAAGCAGGAAGCAGCATGTCGCCAGCACGATACTGCACGGTCACGTTGCGGCCCAAAAATTTTGAGTAAGACGCCATTCATTCTCAGTTTCGGGGCGCACCGAATGAGGGTCAATAGTACGGACGGACCGTTACGCGTGCGCATGTGGAAAACTGGAAGCGCTGTGGCTCGCAGGTGCTTGTGGTTTCGGGCGCACCACCAAATCTGCCGAGAAAAACAACCATGCCGCCGTACCCGCTCCAAACGCTGCGCAACCCGCCACTACCTGCAAACTCCATTCGGCTGTTTCACTTATCCTGCTGTCTACAGCACGCACCGCAAGAAACGCCACCACCAGCCCGGCAAGCGCTGCCATCACTCGGCTAGACCGCGAAACTTCCAGTGCCGCATGACATGCCGGACACTCGATATCGTAAGTGTGGAGGAGTACTAAGGTGCGCGGCACTCGCGTGAAACACAGCGGGCAACTTCGGTTTCCCATCGATTCACCGCCTTCCGCCTAACGCGAAAAGTCCGACAGCACCGCTTCGGCCGCTCGGCGTCCGCTGGCCATCGCGCCCTGAATGGACGCATTGTCTCGATGATCTCCGCAGACATACACGCCTGGCCGAATCCTTACTGGCCGCTCGGCAGGCTCCAGCGACCCGGGAAATTGTTGCGGCTGCGCGTGTGCGATGCGATAGCTGCGCAGAAAACGCCACGAACTCGCCACCTTGCCGAACCAGTTTTTCATCTGCGCAATGACGAAGCCACTGAGTTGCACCTCGGTCAGCTTCTGCGTGCCCAGAACTGTTGCCGAGATGAGATGTTTTCCCGGCGGTGCGTAAGAAGGCGCCACCTGAGAGATCACCGCAAAATTATTAACCGGTCCAGCGCCATCACCATTGAGGACCAACATTGGCTCTGTAACCGGTGCCTCATCCGCATCGTAATAAAAACAGGTAACGCTGCGCGATGCTGGTTCCACTTCGCCCACCAGGTGCGCTGCTGCCGGGCCTTCGGCAGCAATCACAATCGCGCGGGCCTGCATCTTCTCTCCGCCGTGTAGTGTGATCTCGTTTCCGTGCAGCGCTTCCACCAGGGTATTCAACCGTATCGCCTCACTCGGAACAGTTTGTGCCAGTTGCTCGGCGATGGCTCCCATGCCCCGCCCCGGAAGCGCCGTATTCCCTTCAGACAACATCTTGAAGACAAACTCGAACATGCGGCTGGAGGACTTCAATTCACCATCAAGCAGAATTCCGCCCAGAAATGGCCGGAAGAAGTGGTGAATCATTTCCTTTGAGAAACCTTCGGATTGCAACGCATCTTTCGTCGCACGATCCGGCCTCTGGAAAATTTCCGCAATGCAGGTGTTCGTCAGTCGCCGGCGTAGCCGGGCAACACGCAGCTTATCCCCAAACGTGCCAAAATCCGATTGCACCGCTTCCCACCAGAGTCCCGGCATGCGCCACGGATCAATAATTTTGTTCATGCGCCCCGCGTACCAGGACAGTGCGCCAGGCGAAAAGCACTTCAGGTCGAGCTTCCCGTAATCCAACCAGCGCTTCGCTTCGGGATAAGCCGTCAGTAGCACTTGAAATCCGCGATCCAGCAGGAATCCGTCCACTTGATCCGTGCGAACCCGCCCGCCAATTCCATCCGACGCTTCCAGAATTTGAATAGTGATGCCCTTTGCGCGCAGTTGCTTCGCGCAGCATAGTCCCGCGAGGCCAGCACCTACGATCAGCACGTCCGGGCTAGGAGTCATTCCTCAGTGTTCCTCGAAAAAAATGGGCAACCATTCACTGCTTGCGAAAGGCTCCGGCCAAGCAATCATCCTGCGGCAGGCAACAGATCTCGTGCAAGTCCACCACACCACAATCAACACTCTTCAACCGCGAGCTGTGTCGTTTA
This sequence comes from Candidatus Acidiferrum sp., assembly GCA_036491775.1. Lineage (GTDB taxonomy): Bacteria > Acidobacteriota > Terriglobia > Acidiferrales > UBA7541 > Acidiferrum. The sequence goes on along the minus strand of DASXBH010000099.1, from coordinate 10,692 downwards.
CGGTTGCAAATGTCAAGTAGTCTGGCCGGTCAGAAACCAACTTATGGCGGTATGCTTTCAGAATTTCTCCCCTGAAAATCAAAAATAGACCTGGCATGCGCTCCACATCGCCCGCCGGCAATCCCGCCCAATGTCCCTGCAGCCACGCAATCAGCATGCGCAGGATGCTTTCGCGATTGATATATTGCCGCCAGTTTGCGCGCGTCAAACCAAACGCATCGTAAAGCTTGCCTTCCGGATCGGCGATACGTGGCAAATCTTCCAATCTATGCGCCGCGAAGAATTTCCGTGCTTTCGCTTCGTCACCCAAATGCACGAAGCCAATCTGCGTTCCTGTGCCTTCGATCGATTGTCGGAGTTCGCTGAGCTCGGCGACCGCCTCGCGACAAAATGTTCAACCAAAATGCCGCAAGAACACCAGCATAAGTGGCCGCTCCCCCGACAAACTCATCAAATCTCGGCCAGTCTGCGTTACGTACGAGCCCGCGAATGCCTGGTCAATTTTTGTGGCCGTCATCAGAACTTTTCCTGCTCCCCGCGCGCTGCGAGCACCCCGGCAGTCACTTTGTGTCGCCACGCAAACATACGCTGCAATCGCCTCCGCGTATAGCCTCTGCTAAATCTCTGGCGATCCCCCTAAAAGCTGAGTTGCTTTTGCGATGCGTTCCGCTCCGGCGCGTATTTCTTAATATAGTTTTTCACCGACACCTTGCGTGCCATGTTCTCGGAACTCATATACCGGATGGTCCCAAAAATCGGCCGTATCGGCCCCCATGGCCGATCGTAGCGCCCCAGCACCCAGAAAATACCGCTGTACGAATTAGGATTCCGCCCATCCAATCCATATTTATTGTTGAGATGAATCATAATTTCCGCCGCTTCCTGCGGACTCCGCGACCATTCCAGTATTTTCTTTCCCCACAGCATCCGCAGGTAATTATGAATGCGACCTTCTCGCACCAACTGCATTTGTGCCGCGTTCCACAGAGCGTCGTGCGTGCGTCCCGCCTCGAACTCTTTCACCGTGTAGATATGCTCTCGTTCGTCCTTGGCGTGCTCCTGCAGCGTCTTTTGCGCCCATTCCGGCAACGATTCGTATTCGCCATAGTCCTGGCGGTGCGACGCGAAGTTGTACCCCACCTCACGCCACGTAATTAGCTCATCCAGAAACCCTTCGGCCGCCGGACTCATGTTCCACCAGCCCTGGCGCGCCCCATTCACTCGTAACGCCAATTTCTCCGGCTTCCACTTTTCACGCCGGGCTAGTTCCACCAATACTTCGTGTACCGACAGGAATCCAAAATGCAGATATGGAGACAGGCCACTGCCCATGTCCAGGTCCGGTTCGTTCCGTTGCTCGGCGTATTGCGGCAGCTTCTTGTCCAAAAAATCCAGCATGTGCTTGCGCGCTTCGCTGTGACCGCCCTTCAAATAGCCGGGCGCCACAGAGTGATCAATCGGCAGCGAACCCAACGCACTCGAATCGGCAGCAAGAAGTTCTGTCGACGCGGCACGCCATTTCCTGGCGATTGTCTTGGGAATTTCGGCAGCAGATAACACCTTCACCCTGGCGAAGGCATCGGCTTGGGGCACCTCGCGAAGATGCTTCGGCAGTTCTTTCTGCATATACCTTCGGAAATCAAAGGCCCGCTGCGCCACCTGCTGCGTCGCATACATCGGCAGTAACCCGTTCGAGTCCACCGCCTCCAGTGATACCGGCAATTTCTTCGCGGCACTCGCAATCATGCGTGGCAGAAAGAAACAGGGGAAATCGTCGGTAACGACCACGCACGCTTTCTCCGCAAGCGCCGTAAGCAATCCTTTATCTGCATCCGGCGCGATCTCGACATAAGGAAAATAGCGAACCCCATACTTCTCGCAGGTTCGCGCATTGTCTTCCATTCCCTGCAGCACGAAAGCGTGCATCCGATCACTGGCCCATTGATAACCAACCCTAAGCGCCTCGAAAATCAGCAGCGGCTTTTTCAATGCCGCACAATGTTCCAGCGCCCGGTCCAAAGAGAAGTTGTACTGCAATCGCCGGTTGGCAATCATCCAGTACAAAACGTACTCGCCGTTTTCGCGAATCGCGCCTTCGTTACACTTCCGAATCCGAATCTCAGGCACCGCTCTCAACCGCGTCCTCCCGCTAGTTCACTAACCCGCTACACACCGCTCGATTTCTTCCTCAAATCTCGGCGAACTGCTTGACTTTTCTTGGCAGCACGATAAAGTCTGCCTTCCATCTCTATCCCACAAAATGTAGGGAGAAACCATGCGAAGGCGCGTCGCACTAATCGCTCTGTGTAGCTTGTTACTTGGGGCGCGGGAATTCAGTCAATCTCAAAAACCAGCTGGCAAAACCTACGTTTTGAAAGCCGCTCGCCTGTTCGATGGGAAGAGCGATGCATTGGTTACTCCCGGCCTGATTGTCGTCAGCGGCGGTAAGATCACTGGTGTGGGCAGCTCCGCCGCGATGCCTGCTGACGCGGAAATCATCAATCTCGGTGATGCCACCCTGCTCCCCGGCTTCATCGACGCGCACACCCACCTGACCATGGCCTATTCCGAAGATTATAGACAGGCGCGCCTCGATACTCTGCAAAAAACCATTGCCGAGCGCGCTTTGGATGCCAGCGTCAATGCGCGCGTCACCCTTATGGCCGGGATCACCACCGTGCGCGATGTCGGCTCCACGGATTTCCTCGACGTCGGCCTTCGCAATGGCATCAACAACGGCGATGTTCCCGGCCCGCGCATGCTGGTCACCGTTCACGCCCTCGGATCCACCGGCGGACATTGCGATTATCAAAACGGCTATCGCGAAGGGTTGTTCGGCCGAGAAGCCGACCCGCTCGATGGCGTTATCAACGGCCCAGATCAAGCTCGCTACGCCGTTCGCCTCGACCACAAATATGGCGCCGACATGATCAAAGTGTGCGCCTCCGGTGGCGTCCTCTCGCTGACCGACGACGTCGACACTCCGCAGCTCACCCAAGAAGAGTTAAATGCCATCGTCGATGAAGCGCACGCACTGCGCAGGAAAACGGCCGCTCACGCGCATGGCGCAGAAGCCGCCAAACGCGCCATTCGCGCCGGCATCGACTCCATCGAGCACGGCAGCTTCCTCGACGATGAAGCCTTGGACATGATGAAGCAACGCGGCACCTATCTCGTCCCGACGCTCATGGCCATACAAGGTATTCAGGAACAACTGGACCGTGGCGTTTATATGCCGCCTGCGATTGAGAAAAAAGCTCGCGCCGCCATCGCTTCGCTGCACTCCACATTTCAGCGTGCCATGGCCAAGGGCGTGAAAATAGGATTGGGCACCGACGCGGCCGTCTATCGCCACGGCCGTAACCCCGAAGAATTCCACCAAATGGTTGATCTGGGCATGAAGCCTATCGATGCGCTCAAAGCGGGAACCTCTTCCGACGCAGAACTACTCGGCTTGGCCGATAAGATTGGTACACTGGAAACCGCCAAGCTCGCCGACATTGTCGCGGTTCCCGGCGATCCGCTCCAGAATATTCGGCAAACGGAACACGTTTTCTTCGTTATGAAAGAAGGCGTGATCTACAAGAACGACAAACCCCAATAAGAATCGGGAGAAAATGAAAAAGTTCATCTGCGAAGTAACGGTGAGTTGTGTACTGGTCTTGACTCTTTCCGCAATCGCGTCCGCGCAGCAAACGAAACCTACCGGCAAAACATATGTACTGAGAGCCACGCAGATGTTCGTTGGCAAGAGCGACACCCTCACCTCCCCCGGAATCGTCGTCGTTTCTGATGGCAAAATCGTAGGCGTTGGTCCCAAAGCCGCGCTCCCGCCTGGCGCCGCCATCATTGATTTCGGTGATGCCACACTTCTCCCCGGTTTCATCGACGCGCATACCCATCTCACCGGCGAAGCTTCCGACGATTGGAAGCAAGATATGTTGGACGGTCTGCAGAAAAGTTACGCCGAGCAAGCTCTGGACTCGACCGTCAACGCCAGGAAAACTTTAATGGCTGGATTTACCACCGTGCGCGATGTCGGCGCTCCGGCCCGCATTGACGTCGCACTCCGCAACGCGATTCGCGATGGAGTTGTGGTCGGACCGCGGATGCTTGTCGCCGCGGGTGCTATCGGTACAACTGGCGGCCATTGCGACGATACTGCCGGTTTCCGCGAAGGCTTGTTTGGTCACGAAGCAGGCGAGCAGGAATTTGTTGCCAATGGCCCCGATCAAATGCGTTATGCCGTCCGTCTCGCGCACAAATACGGAGCCGACGTTATCAAGACCTGCGCTTCCGGTGGCGTGCTCTCGTTGACCGACGATGTCGATACGCCGCAACTGACGCAGGAAGAATTAAACGCACTGATCGATGAAGCGCACTCGCTCAAACGCAAAGTCGCCGCCCATTGCCACGGTTCCGAAGCGGCCAAACGCGCCATTCGTGCTGGCGTCGATTCCCTCGAACACGGTTCTTTCTTCGACGATGAGACGCTGGATATGATGAAGGCCCACGGCACCTATTTTGTTCCCACTCTGATGGCCATCGTGGGAGAACAAGAACGCATCCATCGCGGTATCTACTTTCCTCCCGCGATTCTCGCCAAGGCCAATGCCGCCGACGAGGCCGCTCACAAGACATTTCAGCGCGCCTTAGCCAAGGGCGTGAAAATCGGGCTCGGCACCGATGCGGCTGTCTATCCTCACGGTCGCAATGCCGAAGAATTCAACGAGATGGTCAAGCTTGGTATGAAGCCGGTTGACGCGCTGAAATCTTCCACTTCTAGTGATGCGGAACTTCTGGGCCTTGCCGACAAGATCGGCACTCTCGAAGCCGGCAAGCTTGCCGATATCGTGGTGGTTCCGGGCGACCCCATCCAGAATATTCGCCAGACGGAACATGTCCTCTTCGTCATGAAAGAAGGAATCGTCTATCGCAACGACTTAACCGAAACGAAGTAGAAGAGGTTCCCTATGAGCGCGCTGAACAAAACGATTGCCGACGCGTTTGCGAGTGAATACTCCAACCGCGCTCGCGAATTGCACAAGTGGGTTGATCCGCTCTCCGAAGAACAATTCTGGCGTAATCCCTTTTGCTTTCGGAAACAGCATCGGCCATTTGGTCTTGCATCTCACCGGAAATTTAAGTTATTACATCGGCGCGCGGATCGCTGGCACCGGCTACGTTCGAAATCGCGATCGCGAGTTTACCGAATCAGCCCGCCCTTCTATGATCGAAGTAATGCGCACATTCGATGACACCATAGCCATGGTCGTCTCCACACTTGGCCGGCAATCCGAATCAGATTGGGTGGCGCCCTACACCGCGGAACGTGAACCGGAATCTAAAGATCGCTTCACTCTGTTTCTTCGGTGTGCTTCTCACTTTTACCATCACGTTGGCCAGATCAACTACATCAGCCGCGAACTTACAAAATAGTTTGCAGCGATCTTAACTCTCCAGTTTGAATCGCGTCGATGCCAACCGGTATAGCCGGCGCCACACCAGTCGGTTAATCAGCACTACCACCGTGGCCATAATCAATGTCGCTGCCAGCAACACATTGAAATGACCTGCATCGCTCGCCCGGCTGATCGTGCTGCCCAGGCCCGGTGCCTGTACGATGTGGCCCTGAAAATGAAAATATTCCGCTACGATGCTGGCGTTCCAGGCGCCACCGGACGCAGTCACCATTCCGGTCACCAGGTATGGAAAAATTCCCGGCAAAATTAAGTGCCGCCAACGGTCAAATGTGCCAAATCGAAAAACATTTGCCGCTTCCTTTAAATCTGTCGGAATCGCCATCGCGCCCGCAATCACATTGAATAAGATGTACCACTGCGTTCCGAGCAGCATCAACGCCATGGCCGCAATTTCTACGCCGCCTCGCAGGCGAATCAAAAAGAGCAGCAGCACCGGAAACAGCGCTGTGGCCGGAATCGATGCGGCCAGTTGCACCAATGGCTGCGCCAGTCGCGCAAACCGAGGACTAAATCCAATCGCCACCCCGACAGGAACCGTCCACAACGCGCCAATCAGCAAAGCCAGATTCACTCGTAAGAAAGTTAAACCTGCGCTGCCCAACAACTCGACGTATTCCGCTCGATTCAGTTGCACAAGCTCGCCCGCAATGCGATACACGCCGTAACAAACGCCGATTGCTCCCGCCGCCACAAATACCCATATAAACCAGCTTCTCGGTTGCTGCGCGCGCGCTGCTGTAAACCTATTCGCTGCACGCTTCGCGCCGCTTGCAAATTCCAGCGTCAGCCAATCCACAACGGGATGCAATATCTTGCGATAAAACCGAATAATGAACGACTCTCGCTGAATAAAACTCAGCAAGGAACTTCTCGCTGGGTCCCCGCTTTCCACCTGTTCGAACTTAAACTTGTCGGCCCACGCGATCACCGGGCGCCAGATCAGTTGATCCATCAACACAATCACCGCGATCATGGCCGCGACGCCCCACAACAGCGCCTTCGTATTTCCGCTGCTCGCCGCGGTCTGCAAAAACGAGCCCAGTCCCGGCAAACGAAAGTCCTTGTCTCCCAACACAAACATTTCGCATGCCATCAAAAAAAACCAGCCGCCGGCCACCGACATCATCGAGTTCCACACCAGGCCAATGGTCGAAAACGGCAGGTCCAGCTCCATGAACCGCTGCCAGCGGCTGAACCGGTAAATGATCGCCGCCTCGCGCAGATCGCGCGGCACTGTCTTCAACGAAGAATAAAAGCTGAACGCGATATTCCAAACCTGCCCGGTAAAAATCAGAATAATCGAACCGAGCTCCACTCCCAATTGCCGGCTCGGAAATAGCGCCACCATCGCCAGCATCACGCCGGGAAGAAAACTCAGCACGGGTATCGACTGCAGAATATCCAGCAGCGGTATCAATACAATTTCCGCGCGCCGCGACCTTGCTGCTGCGTATCCGTAGGCCAGCGCGAACGCCAGGCTGAGCGCATAGGCCACCAGTATCCGCACCAGCGAATACAACGCATACAACGGCAAGCTGCGGGGATTCTGCGAGATTTCCGCTTCCACTCGCACCGGCCCGAGCCACGAACGACCGATGGAGTAGACGCCAAAAATCACCGCGAATACCGACGCAAACACTGCAATATCGATTAGAAACGCCCACGCCCAACGCGAGCCGAGAGGACGTTTCGCTGCCGGTGGAAGCGGAGTGTATTGCTCCGGGAGAGTAGCGGGCGTTTCCACGGGCGGGTTAGGTCTCGGTCAGCGTCAGCTTACCGCTCGCGGCATCATAATCGAACAGTTCAGCGTAGCGACCCCATTGAATCGCGGTTTCTAACTGCCGTCTCGCTTCTTCTTCGCTGAAATGTTCATCAAGCAAGTCCTGGAAGAATTCCGCAGGCAGCGTCCGGTTTGCTTTCGCCTTCAACGCCTGTTCCATTTGCCTCAGCAGCGGCACATGCGCAAGCACTCCTTTGCGGAAAATTGCCTTGCGCTCTTGAATATCGGCCTTTGCAAACGCCGAGCCCTCCGGAGTAATAATCGCATCGCCTTCTTCCAGTTTTAGCAAGCCCAGCAAAACCGCGGTGTCCACCGTCGGCAGCAGCGCATCAACCTCCAGGCTCAGCTCGCCAGCCAGCGCGTGCAAATCGGCATGGCCACCCTGATCCGCTAATATCTCCAGCAATCCCGCCATGCCGCCCGGTCTTGTATGCGGCAACATCATGATGCGTTTTTCCTTGGCCGCCGCGATCACCTGCAATTCCGCAGGTGTGGCTTCTGGATGATCCTGTCTGGTCAACGCCCGGTAGATCATGTCCACCATTTCGACAAACCTTGGCTCCTTGCGGTCGCGCGGGTGCGGAAAATCCACATGGAACTCCGCGTGGACATGCGCCGGATTGCGCCCCAGCACAATAATGCGGTCCGCCAGAATTACCGCCTCCTCAATGTTGTGCGTCACGACAAAAATCGCGCGTGTCGGTATCTTCTTGTTCAGCCACAATTCCAGCAATTCGCCGCGCAGCGTTTCCGCGGTCAGCACGTCCAGCGCGGAAAATGGCTCGTCCATGAACAACACTTCCGGCTCAACCACCAGCGCCCGGGCCACGCCCACCCGCTGCTTCATGCCGCCGGACAATTCTTTGGGATACGCCGACTCGAATCCATCCAAACCCACGGCATCAATGATGCGCAACGCTCGCTTGTGCCGCTCCAACTCTGGAATTCCTCGCGCTTCCAGTGGTGCTTCGACATTCTCCATAACGGTCAACCACGGGAACAGTGCGAAGCTCTGGAATACAATCGAAACGTTGGGACTCTCAACCTGCACCGGCTGACCGTGCCAGAACACTTCTCCGCCCGAAGTCGGCGAAAGCCCCGTGAGCATCCGCAGCATTGTCGATTTGCCGCAGCCTGAAGGTCCAAGCAATGCAATAATCTGACCCGGATACACCGCCAGGTCGGTTGGCGCGATTACCTGGATTCGGTGTCCGTCCGGCTGCGGATAGAATTTCTCCAGCTTTCGCGCTTCAATAATAGGTTCGACAGCGCTGGCTACAGTCGTCATAAGCGCGTGTATTATCTCTTAATTTTGCGCGAGCGCCACACCAATGACGCGCATTCGCCGTCGGTTATCCACATTCGTTACAATTTCATGAACACTTGATGACCACCCCACTGCCAATCCCCAGCCCGCCACCTACGAAACGTTCCGTCCCCGCGTGGCTTTTCGCTGCCGGTCTCTCCCTGCTCGTTTCCATCGCGATTGTCTTACCGTTCTTCTGGCGGGGCACCGCTTCCGGCCACGACTTCGAATTCCACGCGGCTTCCTGGCTCGACGCCGCGTACCAATGGCACGAAGGCACCCTCTACCCGCGATGGACCGCCTGGACCAACCACGGTTTTGGCGAACCACGCTTCATTTTTTATCCCCCGCTCTCTTGGATCTTAGGCGCGGCCCTGACCGCGATTTTAAAGCCGGCTTGGGTGCCCGTGGCGTTCATCGTTCTGACGCAAACTTTCGCCGGTATCTCTGCCTTCCTGCTTCTAAGGCGACTCGCCAGCGAACGCGCTGCCATCCTCGCCGCGGCTTTCTATGCCGCCAATCCAGATGCATTGCTTATCATCTATATCCGCAGCGATTTCGCAGAGCAATTAGCCTGCGCTTTTTTTCCCTTGGTGCTCCTTGGCGCGCTGCGCCTTGCCGGTTACTTGGACTCCGACAAACCTCTAAGTTCGCGCATCGTCTTGTTTGCCGTCCCATTCGCATCTGTCTGGCTTTCCAATGCTCCAGCCGGCGTGATTATCACCTATTCGGTAGCGTTGATCTTCACCTGGGCCACCGTTGCCCAAGGTGAAGAGAGAATCGCATGGCGCGGCATCGGTGGGCTCGCACTTGGCTTCGGCTTAACATCCTTCTACCTCATCCCCGCAGCCTATGAGCAGCGCTGGGTCAATATCGAACAAGCTCTTTCCAGCGGCTTGCTCCCTATCCAGAATTTCCTCTTCACGGAAATTAATGATCCCGAGCACACCTGGTTTAATTGGGTTGCTTCAATCTGCGCACTCATTCTCATTTTGCTTTTCGGACTAGCGGCCATCGCCTCTGCGAAGTTTGCGAAAGCAACCGAAGCTCAACATCAGGATAAGTTCCAACGAATCTGGACTGTCCTCCTCGTCATCGGCGCTACTGCAACGCTTCTGACTCTCCGCTTCACCGCTTTTCTCTGGGACTTTCTTCCCAAGCTCCGCTTCGTACAGTTTCCCTGGCGCTGGATGTCCATCCTCGCCGTGGTCGCCGCCTGTTTTCTAGCCATCGCTATAGAGCGCCGTCGCGGCTGGCTGTGGCTCCCGGGGCTGCTGCTTCTATCCCTGCCACTCTCCTATTTCCTGGTCAACAATGGATGGTGGGATCCCGACGAGATGCCAACGCAATATACTGCCATCACGGCTGGCACCGGCTACGAGGGTACCGACGAGTACGATCCACTCGGCGATGACCACATGGATCTACCCAGCAACGCGCCCCTTGCCGCGATTCTCCCCGCCGATCCCGACGCCGGGAAAGCCCCCGATGGCCGCATCACTATCGATCAATGGAAGACCGAGCAAAAACAGATTCGCGTTCGTGTCACTCGCGACGCTCGCATCGCTATTCGCCTTCTCAACTATCCCGCTTGGCGCGTGACGCTGAACGGCAACACAGTTACGCCCAATCGTGCCGAAGGCATCAACCAGATGATCATTCCAGTGCCACCTGGAGATTCGCAGATCCGCGTGCACTTCACGCGCACACCCGACCGCACCCTGGGCCTAATGTTGTTTTCTTTGAGCTTGATAATCGTCGCGATCCTGCTGTTAGCAGGCGGATGAAAGAAAGTTAGGCGCCGACTCTAGCGACAGCCAGCTTGGTAGCGCCGGCAGCATGCCGGCAAACGACAACCAAAACCTCACACACAGATCCGTTTTAACGCCGGTCCAGAGATGGATGCCGAATATCCTGCCCTTGCACGATATAGATCACATCTTCCGCAATATTCGTAGCGTGGTCCCCGATCCGCTCCAGATTCTTCGCCACCAGAATCAATTCAAACGCCGGGAACACCACACTCGAATCGCCCATCATGTACGTCAACAATTCACGAAATATCTGATCCCGGTATTGGTCCACCTGATCATCTGACGCCATCACCTTCTGCGCCAATTCCA
>DASXBH010000098.1:0-7653 GCA_036491775.1 Candidatus Acidiferrum sp. | reverse complement strand
ATTCCAAAATTCAACCTTTCAGGAGATTCCCATGTCTACACCTCTCTCTATCGAGAGCGATACTCGTTGTGAATTCACTTTCGCTGACGGACGCCGCTGCAAAACTCCGCGCGCCTGCAACGAACCGCACTACTGCTACTTCCACGCCCAACAGGAAAACGAACGCCTCGACGGCGCACAGGCTCGCGATGACCTCTCCTCTCGCTTCCGCTCCGACTATGTCAGCGCCTGCAGCCTCGGCGCCTCCCTCGTCCGCCTCTACGACGCCATCGCCCGCGGCAACCTCAATCCCAAAACCGCCTCCAACCTCATCTATCTCTCCCAAGTGATGCTCCAGACCATTCCCCTCGCCGCCGCCGAATTCAGAACTTCGTTTGGCGATTTCCGCTATCCCGATATCCTCCGCGAAGCCTACACCCGCGTAAATCCCAAATTCGTCCAAGCCATCCGCGAAATCGAAGCCGAAGAAGAAGCCGAAGACCAAGCCGCCGCGAACCAATCCAAACGCTGAGTCACCGCCATAACCAATCAAGCTGAAGGCGGGTTTCCTCACTTAATCGAATTGCTCACCGACCCGTCATTCCGAGCGTATTAGCCCGGCCTTTCCTCCCCGCTGGATCACGCTGGTCCGCCTCGAGAGCCTGACTTAAACAGAACTCCATAAACCCACTGCAATCACCACTTCCAAATCTGATACAAAACAATCAGCTTCATCTCCTTTGCTTTCATCACTTGTGAAAAATAGGGGGAGGGGGGTAGTCATCGGAAGGGTACAGCAAAAGGAAGATCACGGCCGAACATGAGGTCGAACTCAAATTCACGCGAGGGTGAGAAGGCCGTGATCTCTTCGCGCTAACACAAATTATATAACGCGGCTGTTAGCAACCATAGCTCAAATGGAAATCAAGCGATCGGTATATCATCAGGATATATATCTAGAGTGGTACCGTTATTTTCCCGTGTCTTCACGCCACTTGTCCTATCCTGCCTCGCACTTCGCCGCCTATAGTTGAAGAATGCGAACTCTTCTCCGCAAATTCACTCGACGGTTCCAGCCGCCCGCTCCGCCGCGCCCGCCCCAGGAAATCATCGCCCCTCTCGGCGAGCCCTTCGCGAACGTCCTCTCCTCTATGTATCGCTCCGAGCCGCAACTCGGCTCCGAAGATAAGACCTATCCGCTCGATGCCAAGACTCGGATTGATCCCGGCGAAGGCATGCAAATCTACGAGTTCGTCCGGCAGACTAAGCCTGACCGCACCCTTGAAGTAGGTCTGGGCTTCGGTTTTTCCACCGTATTTTTTCTCGCCGCAATTCACGCCAACGGCAAAGGCCGCCACCTCGCCATTGACCCCTATCAAATCATCACCTGGAACGGCATCGGCCTCGCTCGCCACAAGGTCCTCGGTACTCCCGAAGGCGTTTTCGAGCACACCTTCGAAGATTCCGTCCAAGCACTCTCCCGCTTGATCCGCGAAAAGCGCCGCTTCGGCACCATCCTAATCGATGGCGATCATCGCTTCGATTTCACTCTGGTCGATTTTTCTCTGGCCTCGTTCCTCTGCGAACCCGGCGGTCACATCATCCTCGACGATATGTGGATGCCTTCCATCCAGCGCGTCGCCTCTTTCATCCGTTCCAATCGCCCCAATTTCACCGAAGTCCGCACTCCCATCCATAACATCGTCGTCTTCCAAATGACCGGCCCGGACCCCCGCCGCTGGGACCACTTCGCCGACTTCTGAGCCAGTTTGTCGAGAATGTCTTGGAGGGAAACTGAGGGATGCGAAAGGGAACCAGGATTAAGAATTTCCGAGGGGGTAACGAAAAGTATTGAATGGCTAAGGTTCAAACCGCAAAGCGTCGTGGCTCAAATTCCAGATTTCTATTTTCCACTTTCCATTTTCAATATTCTATTTTTGCATCTGTCTTTGAACCTTTAAATTTCCGAATTCCGAACTTTTCAGAAGCGAGCCACCAGCTAAAGCCTAACGACTAACAGCTAACGGCTTGCTCAGCTCTCCCGATCTGCCGGCTCCGTCAAAAACATCCGCGCCAGCTCCGCATGCTCCATCACCACCGCCGGATCTTTATGAATCGCCTCAAAATACTTCTTCTGAAATCCATCGCCCGTTTCCGTAGGCGCGAAAATCTTCCGCGCCAGCGCAATCGTGCCGTGCGTGTCTGCATCCGTCACGCCCGCCTCCGCCGCCAGCGTCTCATCAATCCGCACCACAAATTCCGAAATGTTGTGTAGCCAAGCAAACTGCGCGTTGTCCACCACCAGGCGAAACAGTTCGCCGGTGTTCACCGCGCCATGCTCTTTCTCATACTCGCGCCGCTCCATATCCAGCAGCGTCTTGTGCAGACGCAGCAGTGCTTCGCGCAGCGCCACCAACTTCCGCCGCGCGGGCGTGTCTCGCGAGTCTCCCTGATTCGAATAAGGATTGCTCTGTGCCACGTCGCTCTCGTTTCTCGCTGGTTCTATATCCCCGGCGCTATTTTCCCTGACCGCTCCCCTGTTTCGACCGCAATACTAAATTATCTTTCAGCCCCGCCACATTCGCCACCCCGCTCACCCGGCTCGCCGCGCGGTTCTTATCCTCCGCGCTCTCCACCGTTCCTTCCAGCGTCACGTTGCCATTCTTCACGATGATGTGGATCGAAGGCAATGCCTGCGCCGCATACTTCTGCAGCACCGGATCTTCAAAGATCGCCCGGTAAATCGCTCGCCGCAATTCATCGTCCGACGGGGACTGCGGCAGCACCTCAATCTCATTCACCACCCGCCCCACTCCTTCGATGCTTTTCACCGCACCATCAGCGGCTGCCCGCAGCGTTGGTCGCACCACTTGCCCCCGTAGCGTCAACTTACTCCCATCAATCGTGAACGCGATATTGTCGAACACTGAATAAAACGGCAGCACCTGCAACTGGTGCCGCACCTCACGCGCCAGCAACTCTGCCTTATCCTCCACCTTCCCGTGTGCCGACCCGCTTGCTGGAGCCGTACTTCGCGATCCGCTGCTCTGCGCTCGCACCGGAGCTGCCACGCAAAGCATGATCCACACGCCCACCACCACAGCGTCCATCCCGGCGCTCCACGTTGTCGATCGATTACCATACATACGCCGCGTCACCCGCACCATTTATTCTCGCTCATAGTGAACATCTCGCACCAACTCCGCCTCGCACTCCTATGATTTCCGCCTCTAGTGCTAGCATAGGGCAGGGAATCGCGCCGTCCTTCCATAATTTTCGCCCATGCCCGATTATCCCAGGAGGACGCCTCCTTCGTGTTGGCCATCGCCCATCGTGGTGCCTCCGGCTATGCGCCGGAAAATACTCTTGCTGCTTTTCGTCGCGCCGTCTCTCAGGGCGTTACCTTCATCGAAACGGATCTTCACCTCACCCGCGACGCCCACTTCGTTGCCATTCACGACGAAACTCTGGAACGCACCACCAATGGCCACGGCCCCATCCAGCAGCTCACCCTTACCGAAGCGCGCCGCCTCGATGCCGGTTCCTGGTTCGCCAGCGAATTCATTGGTGAACGCATTCCCACTCTCGAGGAAATTCTGGAGTTTGCGCGCAAAAACGATGTCGTCTTTTATCTCGAAATTAAGCCCGGTGCGTTCTGGGGCGGTGAGCATGCTCTTGTCGGCGCACTCCGTAATTCCACGGAAATCCCCCGAGTAGTCGTAATTTCCTTCGAGCCCGCCATTCTTGCCAGTATCCGCCAGATCGAACCCACCCTGATGACCGGCCTGCTCTACGAAGGGCAAATCGAAAATCCCTTCGACAAGGCTCAGGAAATTGGCGCCCGGCAACTCGCCATTCGCGGCGACCTGGTCACCCCCAATTTTCTTCAGGAAGCTCACAAGCGCGATCTGCAGGTTGTCTGCTGGACCATCAACTCCCCAGCCCATATGCGCCTGCTGATTTCCGCCGGCATCGACGGCATTATGACCGACTACCCCGACCGTCTCCTCACCTGCGTAAAAAAGTAAATTCCTCTTGCACCGATCCGCTATTTTGATTGCGGAGAATGCCCCAGCGTAAGGCGGCCAGGTTGTGCATCGCCTGGGTCGATTCAAGGTGACTCCACCGGCTTGTTTTGCAATGCCAAATAAATGTTTGCCAGTTCACGCACGCCGAGTTGCTCTGCCCGCGCATCTTCGCGCAACTGCAGTTCACGCAGCAGCCCGCGAAGTTGCTCTGGCTTTGCCAACTCTCGCAGATTATTCGCCAAGGTTTTCCGCTTTTGCGCGAAGCAGCGCTTCACAAATTCCAGGAAATCGTCTGGATTCGCCATCTTGACCGCGACGTCTTCCCCCGGCAATCGCATCCGCACCAGCGCCGAATCCACTTCCGGCGGTGGACGAAACGCCCCGCGTGGCAAGCGCAACAACAACTCAGGTCGCGAGTAAAACTGCGTCGCCACCGAAAGATACCCGTACAATTTGCTGGTATCCGGCCGCGCCACCAGCCGTTCCGCGACTTCCAGTTGAATCACAATGTAAATCTCGTCGATCAGGCTGGCGAAGCGGAAGAAGTGATGCAGAATCGGCGACGTAATGTAATACGGCAGATTCCCGTAAATACGGATTCGCCGCCCCGCGGCCAGTTGTCCCAAATCCGTTTCCAACACATTGCCCGGCACTACCGTCAGATTCGGCTGCAATTTCGCCATCCGCTGTAGATTCGCAATCAGTGGCGCATCCAATTCCACCGCAAGCACCGGTTTGCCGCTCTGCAGCAAGTGCTCGGTCATCTCCCCGTGCCCCGCACCCACTTCAATCCAGCTATACTCGCGATCCTCAGTTACCGCGTTTCCCGCCATCCCATGGGGAGACACCCGGATGGCCCGCGCAATCTGCTCGCGCCATCCTTCATCTGCCAGAAAATGTTGTCCCAGTCTCTGCCGTGCCATCGCGTCTTGACCTGCCAGTCTAACAGCAGTTCTCCGGCACGCCCCGTTTTGTGCGGCTTGACGGTGGTGGCGCTGCTCCGTTAGCGTAGAAATTTGGTCACCAGCTCATGCGCATCCTCTTCGTTGCCTCGGAAGCTTTACCCTTCGCCAAAACCGGCGGTTTAGCCGACGTTATCGAAGCTTTACCCCGCGCCCTGGTTAAACTGGGCCACGAAGTCGCGGTTTTTCTCCCGCGCTATCGCGACGTGAAAGCCGGCTCCGTGGTGATGCCCAGCCTGACGATCCCCCAGGGGCTCCGCCTGCGTTTCCCCGCCGTCGACAATGGCTCCATCATTCGCGGCGTGCGTTATTTTTTTCTGGACGATCCCGCGTATTTTGATCGGCCGGGTCTTTACGGTGAAAAAACGGGCGACTATCCCGACAACGCCGAACGTTTCGCGGAATTCAGCCGCGCCGCCATCGAACTGGCGAAACATGTGTGGCCGCCCGACGTAATTCACTGCCACGACTGGCAAACCGGCATACTACCTGTGTTGCTGCGCACCTCGTACGGAGATGACCCGGCGGTTAGAAATATTCCAGTGGTTTTCACGATTCACAATCTCGGCTATCAAGGAATTTTTCCCCGAGCGGCGCTGGATCGCACCGGTATTCCAGTGGAAGTGTTTTTTCCCGGCGGCATCGAATATTTCGGCAACATCAGCTACATGAAGGGCGGGCTGATTTATTCCGACTACCTCACCACGGTCAGCAGGAAATATGCGGAAGAAATTCAGACTCCAGAATTTGGCTTTGGCTTGGATGGAGTCATCCGTACACGCGCATCGCATCTGGAAGGCATTCTCAACGGCGTGGATTATGCGTCGTGGAGTCCGGACCGCGACACCTTGATCCCGGTAAAATATTCGGCAAAAAATCTGGCTGGCAAGCAAGCCTGCAAACAGGCGCTGGTGGAAGAATACAAATTTTCGCAAGACAATCCCAAGCGTCCAATCGTCGGCATCGTGTCCCGCTTCGTGGACCAAAAGGGTTTCGACATAATCGCGGAAGTGGCTGCGGAGTTGATGGCCGAAGACATGTCGCTTGCCGTATTGGGCAGCGGCGAGAAACGTTACGAAGACCTGTTTCGCGCCTTGGCCAGCGATTTTCCGGGGCGCGTCGGCGTCAACATCGCCTACGACAATCGGCTCGCGCATCTGATCGAAGCCGGCTCGGACATGTTTCTGATGCCATCCCGTTACGAACCTTGTGGGTTGAATCAGATTTACAGCTTGCGGTACGGTACTGTGCCCATCGTGCGAGCTACCGGCGGACTTGACGATACCATCGTGCAATTCGACTTGGAGCACGGCACGGGTACCGGATTTAAGTTTGAGGAATACACCGGCGGAGCGTTGATGGATGCGGTGCGCCTGGCATTGCATCACTATTCCGACGAACGCGTCTGGAAGCGCATTCAATTGAACGGGATGGCACAGGATTTTTCGTGGAACACGTCGGCAGCCGAATATGCGAAACTATATACAGCTGCCCGCGCAGCACGAAACCAAAAACCGGTTATTACATCTAATTAATCCAGGAAAGCGGCTGCCTTGGAGCAGTCCGTCGAGGACACAAAAACGTTATGGCTGAGAATATTCTTGTTGTAAATGATGGAAACTTTGAAGCGGAAGTACTGACCGCGAGCAATGCACAACCGGTCATGGTCGATTTCTGGGCGGAATGGTGCCGTCCCTGCCACATGCTGGCTCCTACTGTTGCGGAGATCGCGCAGGATTATGCCGGCAAGCTGAAGGTCACGAAGTTGAATGTGGACGAAGCGATGAATTCCGCGGGGCGGTTTAACATTCGCGGCATCCCCACCTTGCTCGTTTTCAAGAATGGGCAAGTGGTGGAACAGATCGTCGGCGCTGTGCCCAAGGATCAGATTACTAAAGCTCTGGAACGCCACATTGGTCAGTAATTAGTCTCGTAATCGAAAAGGCGTCTCCGTTTGCTGGGGGCGCCTTTTTTCTTTGCCCGGAGAGTGCAGGTGAGCAAAGCAAGCGCAAACAAAGCGCCGGACAAAATCGTTCGTTGCCATTGGGCGACGAATGAGTTGAACATTCGCTACCACGATGAGGAATGGGGTGTGCCGGTTCATGACGACCAGCGCTGGTTTGAATTTCTTACGCTGGAAGGGGCGCAGGCGGGCTTGAGCTGGGACACCATTCTGCAAAAGCGGGAGCGTTACCGCGAAGTGTTTCACGGTTTTGATGCCGCGGCCGTGGCGCGATTCACTGTAAAAGATGCGCGGGGTCTGATGAAGGATCCGGGAATCGTCCGCAACCGGTTAAAGATTGAATCGACGATCAGCAACGCGAAAGCGTTTCTGGAAGTACAGAAGGAGTTCGGCAGCTTCGACGCATACATCTGGAGATTTGTTGGCGGAGCGCCGGTTCAGAACAAGCACAAAACGCATAAAGCGCTGCCTGCCGAGACGGCACTTTCAAAAGCCTTGAGCAAAGACTTGCTGAAGCGCGGATTTCGCTTTGTCGGACCCACCATCTGCTACGCCCTGATGCAGGCCACCGGGCTCGTAAACGATCATCTGGTCACCTGCTTTCGCTACAAAGAAATGCGGTAGCCGGGCGGCGAAGCGGTTAGTTCGTTGTTCAATTATTTCCGTTAGCCGGCTTGAGACTTGGAACGTCGTTCACGATCGCGTTCGTCTCCACGTGAGC
>DASXBH010000097.1:0-5877 GCA_036491775.1 Candidatus Acidiferrum sp. | reverse complement strand
CCTAGAAAAACAAAAAGCGCTTGCGCTTTGGCGGAACGTACGCGGGCGCGACTTCGGGAAGATGCGGAAGCGGCCGCCCTTCAAAAGCCGCCAGTGGATTATCGACCAGGAGCGCTTGCGCTTTTTCCTGCCCGAACCGCTCCGCAATCTCATCGAACGCAAACCGCAGCTTCAGTGGTCGCCTGGCGGTGTTGTGGGCATCGCTGGAAACGAAGTGGACCATTCCCTGCCCGATCCACTTCCAGGCATTTTCTTCCGCCGCCGGGCCAAAGACGCCGGCCAGCGAACCGGCAGTGACCTGCACGTAAATTCCCTGGCGGACCCACTGCAGCAACCGTTCCGGGCGGGTGCGAAAAAGGGTATTGCGCTCGGGATGGGTGACGATGGGATGCAGCCCGGCAAGTTGCAACTCATGGAGCGTCTGGTCCACGGAAGGGGGAATGGAAAACTCGTTGAACTCCACCAGCAGATAATCTTTCTGGTTGATGCAGAAGTGCGCGGTATCGTCGCGAATCAGTAAGAGGTTTTCCGGGTTCAGATGGAAATCGCACCCGGTGGCCAGGGTGATGCGCCCATTTAACCTTTCCAGCAACGCATCGCGCGCGGCGCACACTTTCGCGTAATCAAATTGATATTCCGAACTGGCGTGCGGCGTGCCCACCACGTGGGTGATGCCATCGGCAATCGCATCTTCGGCCATGGCCAGCGAGTCTTCTATCGTTTTAGCGCCGTCATCCAGTCCGAAGAGGATGTGACAGTGAAGATCAACCATGCGGTCCTAGTATGCGTCAACCGCGCCACGCAGAGAAGACCTGCGACACCCCAAGAAGAAACAAAAGCGCGGCGAAGACTTGGCGCATGCGCTGCGGATTGAGCCGCCGGGCTAAATATCCGCCGAGGATACCACCGATAAAAACGCCTGGAATCAACAGGAAGCCGGTTTGCCAATTCACGTAGCCAGCCTTTGCATACGTGAGGAACGCCAGTAGGCCGGTAGGAGGGATCAAGGCCACCAAGCTAGTGCCCTGGGCGCGATGTTGGCTGAAACCAAACACGAGTGCAAGCAGCGGGACCAAAACCGTGCCTCCGCCAATCCCCACCATGCCCGCGGCTACGCCGCTGAACGCCGCCGCCAGGAAAATGCCGACGGCACGCGCAACGCTCAACGAAAGCCTGGGTGCGTTCTCCTCAGAAGTTGATGAGGATTTACCATCTGATTTGCGCCACAGCAGAACGGCGGAAAAAATCATGAAGCAGCCAAAGATGCCGCGGAGCTGGTCGGAGGGCATAGGGACCGCGATACGTCCTCCAATGTAGCCGCCCAGCAAAAAGCCAACGGCGCAGTAGATGCCAGCGGGCAAGTCGACCTGGCCATTTTTCCAATATTCGCGCAGCGCTCCTAAGCCGATGGGTGGCAGTAGAATGAAAAGCGAAGTTCCCTGGGCGAGGTGCTGATCGTAGTGCAACAGATAGACCATGGCAGGAACGAGGACCACACCGCCGCCGATGCCCAGCAGACCGACCATGACGCCTACCAGCAGGCCCAAACAAAGAACGATCAGAATGGTCATGGGCGCGAGTAGGGCGGACAGAATGGAAGCGATAAGAGGAGAGGCACGCAGTATCTTGTCTTGGGAAACGCAAATTGCAAAGTACATTTTGAGCAAAGCTCGTTATGAAGATTTGGAAACAAGGTGGCGGAGGCTTCGTTCTGGCGCAAATAAGCTGATATGATTTTGAAGTGCTTTGCCCTCTGGGGTTTCCGCCCGATGTTGACCCCCATCCATGATTAGGAGCGAGTTTCGATCTCATGCCAACTGACAGAAGACCTGAGTTTTTCAAAGGCGCGCAATTAAAAGTAGGAATTATGGGATGTGGATACGTAGGGCTCCCACTGGCTCTGCGATTTGCCGAGGCCGGGCATCGCGTCACCGGGTTTGATACCGATCCCGAAAAAGTAAGAATGCTGAATGCCGGCAAGTCGTACATCGAACACATTCAACAAACCAAAATTCAGCAATACGTGAATAGCCGCCACTTCGGCGCGACGACTGATTTCGAAAAGCTGAAAGAAGTTGACGCCATTATTATTTGCGTGCCGACGCCGCTGAATGAATATCGCGAACCGGATTTGAGCTACGTGGAAGATACTGCCAAGGCCATTCAGCCGCACTTGCAGCGCGGACAATTGGTGGTGCTCGAATCCACCACCTATCCCGGAACTACCGAAGAATTGCTGCTGCCCATATTGGAGAAGAGCGGCTGGAAGTGCCCCATCGCTTCCGGGCCGGAAAATGAAAATGTGCCCGGTGATTTTTTCCTGGCGTTTTCGCCGGAGCGCGAAGATCCGGGCAACAAACAGTTTGGCTTGGCGCAGATTCCCAAGGTGGTTGGCGGTGTGAATCCGCCCAGCGGCCGCGCGGCGCAAGCTCTGTATGGACAAGTCGTTTCGCGGGTGGTGCCGGTAAGTTCGACGCGTGCGGCAGAAATGGCCAAGCTGCTCGAGAATATTTTTCGCTGCGTGAATATCGCGCTGGTGAATGAACTGAAGCTGCTCTGCTTGCGCATGGGCGTGGATGTTTGGGAAGTGATTGAAGCTGCTTCTTCGAAGCCATTTGGATTTATGCCGTTCTATCCAGGACCTGGACTCGGCGGCCATTGCATCCCGGTCGATCCGTTTTACTTGTCGTGGAAGGCCCGCGAATACGATTTCGCCACGCGCTTCATCGAACTGGCCGGCGAAGTAAATACCGGCATGCCGTATCACGTGGTGGACTCGCTGGCCGAAGCGTTAAACCAGCACAAGAAAAGCTTGAAGGGCTCGAAGGTGTTGATTCTGGGCGTGGCGTACAAAAAGGATGTGGACGACCTGCGCGAATCGCCGACGCTGAAGATTATGGAAATCCTGAAAAAGCGTGGAGCGGAGTTCGATTACAACGATCCGTATTTCCCGCAGCTGCATAAAATGCGGCATTACGATTACTCCGACATGAAGTCTGTGCCGCTGAATGCGGAAACGCTGGCGAAATATGATGCGGTGCTGATCGCCACAGATCACACCGGATACGACTATGCGGCGATTGTGGATGCTGCCAAGCTGGTGGTGGATACGCGCAATGCGACACGACGCGTGCTGCGTCACCGCGACAAGATCGTTCCCTGCTAACTCATTGAACTGCTGAACTAAAGTTGCGAGCTTAATTTGCTTTGGTAAGCTCCACGCGAGCCGTGGCGATGGGCAAAACCGCTTCGACCAAGACTGGCGTACGCGCCGCGTCGTTGGCCAGATACAAGAGAAAATGCGCGTCTTTCATTTCCACGCCATTGTCCAGCACGTGAATTTCAATTTTTGACGCATTGAAATTGCCTGCTGGCACAGAAACCGGCACAGAGCGCGCGGCGAGTGCAGCGCGTACATCGTACAACTTGCGACCATCGTAAACCGGGCTGTGCACTTCCGGCGTTTTGCTCCAATCCACTCCGCGAAGATATTGCAGCATGCCGAGTGGATCGTGCGTTCCCGGCAGAACACGGGCAGCTGCGGCGTCTGGCGGAGCGGGATCCCTGGGTGACGGCAACATGCGCTGGACCGAATCAACTTTTTGCCCACGTTCGCTTAGGTGCATTTCGTATTGCAGACTGGTCATGTTGCTCGCTGGATCGCTGTACGAATCAAACTGGTCGTCTAACTCAAAAATCATTCGATAGGGATTTTCGGTATGCGCGAAGGCCTGAAAGTGCCAGGCGTTTTTTCCGCCAAAGGCGTTCTTTTCTCCCACAAGCAACTTCAAATTGGCGATGGTGCTGTTGAGCTTGGGCACGTTGGCGGCGAATTCCAAGGACTCGCCGGAACGTGGCGTGAACGCAGGTACGGTACCCGCGGGCTCCTTCCCGGAGTTCGGACTAACGCCGGATGGCGCGCCCGGCGGCACAGCGACTCGAGGACTGATGGAATTGGGAAGCGTTTCGGGATATCGCTGTGTGACCGGAGCCGGCCGGAGCCGGGCGCGATGCAAGTTATGATAAAAGAACCACGCTCCCGCGAGTAACGACAGAATGGCAACCAACAGCACCAGCGCGATTTTCTTACCCATGATTGATATGTGACGCCACGCCTAATCGTCACATTCTGTTTCCCCACCCCATCGTACAATAAGATTGGTTTCGCGGCAGGAGGCACGGAAAATGCGCTACCTGGTTACAGGAGGCGCCGGATTCATCGGCTCGAATACGGTGGACGAATTGGTGCGGCGCGGGCATAGCGTCGTCGTCCTGGATGATTTGTCTGCGGGCAAAGAAGAAAACCTGGCGGAGGTGCGCAGCAAAATCACCTTCATGAAGGGTTCGATCACCGACATTGAAGCGGTGCAGAAGGCCATGCATCAGGCGGAATTCGTGATTCACCTGGCGGCGCGCACGTCAGTGCCACGTTCCGTGAAAGACCCGGTCGAAACCAATAAGGTCAATGTCGACGGCACACTGAATATTCTGGTGGCGGCGCGCGATAACAAAGTTAAACGCGTGGTGTTCGCCGCGTCTTCGGCCGCCTATGGCGAGACGCCCACTCTGCCAAAGAGCGAATCCATGCAGCCGCAACCCATTTCACCGTACGGCGTGACCAAGTATGTGGGCGAATTGTACGCGTACGCGTTTGGGCGATGCTACGGCCTGGAAAATGTTTCGCTGCGCTACTTCAATATCTTTGGACCACGGCAGGATCCCAACTCTCCGTATTCCGGCGTGCTCTCGAAATTTTGTACCGCGTTCCTGGAAGAGACGCAGCCGGTTGTTTTTGGAGATGGAGAGCACACCCGCGATTTCACCTATGTAGATAATGCGGTGCAGGCGAATCTGCTGGCCTGCGAAGCGCCGAGCGCGTCGGGACGGGTATTCAACGTTGGGACCGGCAGCCGTATCTCGTTGAGGCAGACTTTGCAACTTTTGCGGCACATTAGCGGGAAACAACTGGAAGCGAAATTCGAGCCGCCCCGCGATGGCGACATTCGCGATTCGCAAGCAGACATTCAGAGTGCCCGCGAATTCCTGGGATACGAACCCGCCGTGATGTTTGAAGAAGGGCTGGAGCGCACCTTCGAATGGTATCGCGCTCAATCGGCTAAAGAAGCGGCGATCAAAGAAACCGCGAAGTAACCCCTCCTGGCTGCTCCGCCCTCTTGCCACTAACTTATGCCCCGCTGAATCTACCGGTCCGATTCTTCCCCTTGACCATCGCCAGTAGGTGTCAACGTTTCCGGGGACGGCACTATGTGCGGAATTCCGGCCTCGTTCATTTTCTTGTTCAATGCGGGAAGGTCCTGTTCCATCAGTTTTTTGACTTGAGCCGAAGCGTCGCTGACCAGGGGTTTCAACTCTTCGAGCTTCTCCGCTTGTTGCGGACTGGGCGCTGCCGAAAATTCGTCGATGGATTCCATCAGTGTTTGCACCTGATCGGGTAGCGGAGCGGGATGCCACTCGAACGGCGGTCCGGCATTACCTAAACCCTCCTGGTCCCGCTTGAATTTGCGCGCCAGGTCATCGACTTTTTTCTGCAGTTCTTCGGCCTGCTTTTGGACATCTTCGGGAATTTTCACGCCATCTTTTTTGTCAGCTTCCTTTTTCCAGTTTTCGCGCGTCGATTTCAGAGCGGACTGCAATCCGCTGATGGTCTTGCGGTCGGTCGTAGACGTCTTGGCCATGACGTAAAGTGCATCCAGGGCGGCTCGACGAGCGGCGCGGTCCGCGGCCGGCATAGCCAAACGAGGATCTTCTTCCACGGTAACTTTGCCGTCCGCCTCTTTCGTTCCGGCCTGAAGATGCAACGAGTATTCGCCGGGATCGACGCGCGGGCCATTCGGCCCATCGTAATAGCCCGCCTGC
>DASXBH010000096.1:0-10638 GCA_036491775.1 Candidatus Acidiferrum sp. | reverse complement strand
TATACCTTTCCGGGCTACTCATGGACATTTTCGCCCTTACTATCGACAAGCTCTGACGTTGTTTCAGCCGCGGTTGTTTTCTTCGGGACATACGGAGAGACCGGTACATCATCGGAATCGGTCTCCACCTCCCAGACTTTTCGATTCCGGTAATAGCTCAACAGCGGCCCCAGGTCCACTCCTGGCATCTCCCGCGCCCACACAATTTTTGCGCGATCGATGTCCGCTGCGTTGTACACCCACTCCATATGTATGTCGTGATCCGCCGGATAACGCACCAGCACCAGATGCTCCCCCGGTTCTTTCTGCAACTCTTCTGTAATTTCAGCACGAGGCCAGTTGTGCGGTTGCCAGTGGTCAAACAAGGGCTGCTCAAACGGATAATGGATCGCGTACCGGAAGTCTCGCATGCTCACCGCCAGCGCTAGCAACACAATCACTCGGCAAAATCCCTCACCAATCACATAACCGCGAATTTTCCATTGCTTCATGTGCCTCAGACACTGTATCAGCACCGCCAAAAATGCCGGTATCATCGGCGCTGCGTAATGCGGAAGAAACCACACTACCGCCAGCAGCCCCACCCCGCACATCACAACTGCGATCAACAGAAAGCGTACGCGCCCGTCTCGCACCACCCACGGAATGGCCAACAACGGCAAGCACAAGTACCATCCCAGAAAAAAATGCCGGAAGGCCCAAATCTTACTAAGCGTGATCCGTTTCGCGTCGGCCCACGTGCCGTTGTACTGCTCTGGCACCCACCCGTCGAAGAATGCATGAAATTGTGGATTGCTGAAATTCTTCACCGGCAGGGGTTTCATCCACATAAAGGGAAGCACGCTCATGTATTCCTTGATATAGATCGCGTGCGGCACAACAAACGGATTCGTGGTTACTCGCCAGTTGTAATACAGCGTGAAGCCTACCGTCAGCGTCAGCAGCGCCGCAATTGGCGTCATCACACTGCGTACCGGCAACGTTCTCCCACTCCTCCGACGTTTCACCAGCCAAACGAACATCACCACCGCTACCGGGATGCACAGAATCACGCCTTCCAGTGGCCGGCTGTTCGCTAAAACAAAAGCTCCAATCCCCATCAGCAGCCCGTCGCGCCAATGCTGGTGCTTTATAATCCGCGGCAATGCGCCGAGCACCAGTGCCGCCGCCGCAGCAGCCACCGCACCGCCCCAGTAGCTGTTCATCCAGTAACTGAGAATCCCGATGCGCAACGTGAAAAGAATTGTCCCCAGCAACGCCCACTGCGCCGGAATCCACGCTTGCAGCATCCACAACATTGCCGTGCACATTGCCGCACTGCTCAGCAGCACTCCAATCCACGGATTTCCCAGCAATTGGCCAAGAGCCAGCACCGCTGCCTGGGCTGGCGGATACATCGAGGAATATGTGGGAGTGAAGTTGACGTAAAACGTCTCCAGATACCGCGCCATCGGATGCGCCGGATACGCCAAATGTCCGTGCGCGAACATGTCCGCCTGCACCAGGTAAGCAAACTCATCGTGCACAAACGGCACCGGCACTGGAATTTTCAGTAGCAGCGCCAGGCGGACCGCAATCGTCCCAAAAAACATCACGACCAAAGCCGCAGTGCGCCGCTGCGCGAATTTTGTAAATTTTTGTTCAACCAAACGGAAGTAGCGATCGCCCAACAGGGGTAGCAGGCACGCAACTATCAACGAGACAATGAGAACCAACCTGGTCTCAGGGAACAAGCAAACTCCTGTGTATTGAAAGTCTTATCTGCGTGCTGGTCGAGCCTGACCGTCCTCAAAATTATAAGGCGGCCGCGCTTCGCGGTCCAGTTTCGTCCCTAATTCTTTCCCCCCCATCCATAGGTTAATTCGCACATATCGCCTCAGCGCCTGGGTTTTTTGTGACCTTCACCACCCTACGGTGCATCCAACCTGCTCAAAGCGTAGACTGGAACATCTTTAAAGGATTCAGGTGACACGCCATTATGGCCAGGCCCGTTCTTCTCACTGTTGACGACGATCCCGATGTCCTGCGCGCCGTCGATCGCGATCTTCGCAAGCGTTATTCCGAACATTACCGCATCCTCCGCGCCGAGTCTGGTGCCTCTGCCCTCACCGCCCTACATGGACTCAAGAAACGCAACGAAGTTGTCAGCTTGATGCTTTCCGATCAGCGCATGCCGGAAATGAGTGGCGTGGAATTCATTGCCAAAGCCTCCGTCATCTTTCCCGAAGCGCGCCGCGTGCTCTTGACCGCTTATGCAGACACCGATGCCGCCATCCAGGCCATCAACCAGGCCAAAATCCATCACTATCTTCTGAAGCCGTGGGATCCTCCGGAGCAACAACTCTATCCCGTCATCGATGATCTTCTCGAAGATTGGCAGGCAGGCTTTCATCCAGCCTTCGAAGGGGTGCGGGTCCTCGGTCACCGTTGGTCGCCCCGCTCCTACACCGTTCGCGATTTTCTCTCTCGCAATCAGGTGCCCTATCACTGGCTCGATGTCGAAATGGCCGCCAACAACACCGAAATTACCGCCGCGATGGAAACCGTTGGTGGCGAATCCGCAAAATTTCCGGTGGTCTTCTTTGCCGACAACACCCACGTCGCCGATCCCACCACACTCGAGATTGCCGCAAAGCTTGGGCTGCGCACCCGCGCTGAAACTTCCTTCTACGATCTTCTTATTATTGGCGGTGGCCCGGCTGGCCTCGGCGCCGCCGTCTATGGAGCCTCCGAAGGCTTGCGCACCGTCATGATCGAACGCGAAGCCCCCGGAGGCCAGGCCGGCATGAGCTCCCGCATCGAAAATTACCTAGGCTTTCCTTCCGGCCTCAGCGGATCCGACCTGACTCGCCGCGCCGTCACACAAGCTCGCCGCTTCGGCGTAGAAATTCTCACTCCGCAAGAAGCGGTCAAACTTCGCGTCGAAGCCGGCTCCAAATTTATAACCCTCGCCGATAACACTGAAATTGGGGCGAAAGCTCTGCTCATCGCTACCGGTGTCGCCTATCGCAAGCTCGATGTTCCCGGCATGGACCGCGTGCAAAGCGCTGGCGTATATTACGGCGCGGCCATGACTGAAGCGGCCTCTTGCAAAAATGAAGACGTCTACATCGTCGGTGGTGCCAACTCCGCCGGCCAAGCCGCCATGTTTTTCTCCCAGCACGCCCGCCGTGTCGTTATGCTGGTTCGCGGCAAATCTCTTCAGTCGTCCATGTCGCAGTACCTCATCGACCAGATCAAGCTGACCGAAAACATTCACGTCGAGGTGAATTCCGAAGTCGTCGAAGTTTTTGGCGATAATCACCTCGAGGGCATTTCCGTTTACTGCTCCACCAGCGGCGAAACCCAAAAATCGCCGGCACACTACTTGTTCATCTTCATCGGCGCTGCTCCCGGCACCGAATGGCTCGCTGGCGTCGTCGATCGCGACGAAAAGGGCTTCATCCTCACCGGCCCCGATCTTCTCTGCGATGGCAAGCCTCCAAAAAGCTGGCCTTTAGAGCGCGATCCGTGGTTATTAGAAGCCAGCGTTCCCGGCATCTTTGTCGCCGGTGACGTCCGCTATCGCTCCATCAAGCGCGTTGCTTCCGGTGTAGGCGAAGGCGCGAACGCGGTGCAGTTTGTCCACCAATATTTGACCACGGTATAAACATGAGCGAACTGCAGAGCCCCACAGAAACGGCGCGCTTTGTCGCGGATCTTCGCAAGATTCAAACCTTCGTGGATTTGCCTGACGATGAGATCGAGTGGGTCGCTCAGCGCATGGAAGAAGTGAAGTATCCCGCAGGTTTCATCTACGGGCGACCCGGCGATCCCATCGACTACATGGTCGTGCTACTGGAAGGCGAATTGCAATTTGGCCGTCCCGACGTTCTCGGCGGCCCCATTTTGACTGCCACAGCGGGCGAAGTGACTGGCACTCTTCCGTTTTCTCGGCTCACTAACTTCCGCGGCATTGCCCGCACCGTCCTCCCGTCGCGCGCGCTCATGCTGCATAAAAAATATTTTCCAGACATGCTCCAGCGCAGCCCGCAGCTCGGCCAGCGCCTCGTCGCGCTCATGTCCGACCGCATTCGCGACGTTACTCGCATGGAAACCCAGCAGGATAAGCTGGCGGCTCTCGGCAAACTCTCTGCTGGCCTTGCCCACGAACTCAATAATCCCGCTGCCGCCGCCCGTCGCGCCGCCCAAAGTCTCACTGGCGCCATGGATAACGTTCGCTCTGCCAGCATCAAATTTCTGCAGCAGCCCGTTTCCGACCCACAACGCGACGCCATTCTTCAGTTCGAACGCGACGCTGCGAAAAATGCAACCTCCCACACCGGCGCGCCGCTCGACCCGCTGGAACGAAGCGATCGCGAGGACGCACTCACCACTTGGCTTGAGGAACACGATGTCAAAGAGGCCTGGAATATTGCACCGATGCTTGCCGAAGCCGAAGTAACTCCTGAAAAACTTGAAACTCTGGTCGCCACCACCGGCACTCCGATCCTTACTCCCGCCCTGAAACGCGTCGCTTCCATTGTCACTATTTTTGGCTTAATTCAGGAAATCGATAACACCACCCGCCGCATCACCGATCTTGTCACCGCCATTAAGCGCTATTCCTACATGGACCAGTCTGCCATGCAGGAAATCGATCTTCATGAAGATCTAGAAAATACGCTGAAAATCTTTGGCCACCGCCTCAAAACCGGCATCACCGTTGTTCGCAGATACGCTCCCGACCTGCCTCGCGTCTGCGGTTATGGCGGCGAACTCAATCAGGTCTGGACCAACCTTATTGACAACGCCATCGACGCCATGAAGGGCAAAGGCGAACTCACTGTCTACACCTCTCGCGAACTCGACAATGCCATCGTCGAAATTGGAGATAATGGTCCCGGCGTTGCCCCCGAAATTCAGTCCCGCATCTTCGATCCCTTCTTCACCACCAAGAAAGTTGGCGAAGGCACCGGCCTCGGCCTCGACACCGTTATGCGCATCATTCGCAAGCATCACGGTTCCATCGAGCTAAGATCCAAGCCTGGCAACACTTGCTTCCGCGTCAGGCTTCCCCTGCAACAGCCGAAATTCCCCAACGTCCATCAGGAGAAAACTACCGATGAGCTCAATGCCTGATACCTGTACCCATATTCAACACGCCAAGAACGTCAAGCCGCACACCAAGGGCTGCGAAGAATGCCTCAAAATGGGCGATTCTTGGGTGCATCTCCGGCTCTGCCGTGAATGCGGCCACGTCGGCTGCTGCGATTCATCCAAAAACAAACATGCCACCAAGCATTTTCACGCCACCAAACATCCGGTCATACAATCCATCGAACCCGGCGAAGATTGGATGTGGTGCTACGTCGACGAAGTTATGGCTGAGCCGTCATAGCGCTCTTCTCTGCCGAGCCGGAAAGCAATTGCCGGGCGTACTTCGGCGCCGTCCCACTGTCTTCGTGTTTGAAATAAACGTTTACGTCCACGCCTTTCGCCAGCCAGCCGTCAATTCGGCCCCGCCACGTTTTGATCTGCTTCGCCGTATACGTTTCGCGTCGTAGCCGAAGATACGTGAAGTTTGCCGTTAAAATTTCCGGCGGCGTTTCCTTTTCCGTTTCCGCCAGGCACAGCGCCGTGTCGTGCTTGCGCAACAGTTCGTATGTCTCCTCCGTGTACCACGACGCGTGCCGCACCTCGAACGCAAATGCGAATGCCCGTGGCCGCAGCGCCAGAAAATCTTCCAGCAGCGGCTTATCGAATTTGAAATTAGGAGGCAATTGCACCAGGATCGGTCCCAGATGATCGCCTTCTTGTAGCACGCTGGCGATTTCCAGAAAACGCTTCAGCACCTCTTCGCAGTCACGCAGCCGTTTAATGTGCGTGATTTTCTGATTGGCCTTCAACGCGAAACGAAAACCTTCCGGCACCGTCGCCGCCCACTGCTGCAGCACGCTTTCCTTGGGCATGCGATAAAAACTGTAATTAATCTCCACCGTTCCGAACTGCTGCCCATAAAACTTCAGCATTTCCTTGTCCGGCATCTTCGGCGGATAAAATGTCCCTTTCCATTCCTTGTACGCGTAGCCCGACGTTCCCACCCGCATTTGTCCTTCGCCCGCCATCCCAACCTCCTTTATTTGCTCACCGCGAATTCCGCCCACCTGGATCCCGCGTGACTACTTCTTACTCTTCGGCGCCAGGTGCGCACTCAGCAACTCGATAGCCTCTTCCAGGCTCTGCCGCCGCTTCCAGAAGTCCGCCCACAGGTCACCCTTATCTTTCAGCCGCGCAGCAATCGTCTTCATGTTTAACTTCGCCGGTTGCAGGCTGCTTCGCAATTCGCTCGGCAACACCGGCGCAGAAATCGGAGCCTTCGGAAACGCCCGCACCACATACGGCGCCGCCAGCGGCCTTCCCTCCGCGTTCTGGTGCACGTCAATCAGCACCCTTCCCGCAGGGCGCTTCGCCACCGAACGCTCGTTGGTCACCAGATTTGGATGCGCGGTGGTCACCAGCCGCGCCACAATTTCTGCAAACGTGCGCAGTTGCTCGTAGGTGTACACCGGCTCGACAGGCAAATACATGTGAATCCCCGTTGCGCCCGAAGTCTTCAAAAACACATTCAATTTCAATTCCTTCAACTTCTCATATAGCGCTCGCGCAATCTCCACCACCACCGAAAACTTCGTCCCATCCGACGGATCTAGATCAAAGAAAAAATAATCCGGATGCTTCACATCCTCGTACCGGCTGGACCACGGGTTGTGGTCGATACATCCCAGCCCGGTCAGAAACAGCAGCGACGGCAGGTCATTCGCAATCGCGTAATGAATGCCCTCAGCTTTTGTTTCCGATTCAATCGTCACCGTCTTTAGCCAGTCCGGCATTCCTGATTGCACGTCCTTTTGAAAGAACGATTGCCCGCTGATTCCATCTGGATAGCGTCGCAACACCAGTGGCCGGTCCTTCAAATAAGGCAGCAGGTAATCCGCCATCCGGTAGTAATACGCAATCAGCTCTCGCTTCGTATATCCCGACTCCGGGAAATACACCTTATTCAAATTGCTCAACCGAAATGTCTTGCCCTCGATTTCGACCGTGATATTTTCCGCTTTGCCCTTAAAGAGCTCCCCTTCAATCTGCGTTATAGTTTTCAAAATCTTCCCAACAATCGCCGGCGCGTGCACCACTGCTGCCGATACCTTTGCGGCGGCAACAACCGGCACGCTCTGCTCCAGCCGGCAAGTTTCCGGCTCCACATCCTCCCGCAATCCCAAAAATACCGGATGCCGCAATCGCCGCTCATCCGTCCATTCTCCATATTTCACGTGCGCGACCAGCTTTGGCTCAGTCCAAAACGCCTTCTCATTGGTCTCTGGCACGTTGTCAAACGAACTCTTACTAATGCTGTGCTCCTGCAACTTCTCCAAAATTTCCTTTTGTGTCTTCCCGTTCCACCCGCTCCCCACGTGCCCCACGAAATGCAATTTCTTCCCCTCATACAATCCCAGCAGCAGGGCCCCAAACGCCGTTCCCGCGCCGCGCCCCGCCGTCCACCCGCCCACCACCGCATCCAATGTCTTCGTCGCCTTGACTTTCAGCCAGTTTACGCTTCGTTCACTCGCATACCGGCTGTCCATCCGCTTCGCGACGATGCCTTCCAATCCTTTTTCTTTCACCAACTCGTACAGCTCGCGCCCCTTCTCCACTTGATGATCGCAATAGCGAAATATTTCCGAAGTCTGCAGAAATCGCTGCAGCAATTGCTTCCGCTGCAGCAGCGGCGCACCGCGCAAATCGTAGCCGTCGTAATAAAGCAGATCGAAAATTTGGTACACCACCGGAGTCTTCGCCACCAGTTGCACATTCGGTTTCCGCACATGCATTCGATCCTGCAGGCGTTCAAAACTGCTGTACCCGCGCTCGTCCAGCGCCACAATCTCCCCATCCAGAATCCCCTCGCGCCCGGCGAAAGCCTCCGGCAGTCGCGCCAACTCCGGATACTGCGAGGTAATGTCTGCAGCACTTCGCGCCTGCAACTTGAGTCCGTCATCCGCAATCCACGCTAGCGCCCGCACTCCATCCCACTTAATCTCAAACAGCCAATTCGGATCAGAAAATGCCTTATCCGTCAGTGTCGCCAGCATTGGCGACACCCGCCCCGGCATCGCGCTCTCCTTCGCGCCCTCCACCTCCGAAACATTCAGCGGAATCGGCGCGCGTTTCGGCTGCAACTCCGCTTTAATCTCTTCTAGGGTCCGTCCCGTCAACACCGACCCGTCGTGTTGTTCAACGTCCCACTCGCGATCCTCTGCCGCGTCTTTGTGCTTGATCATCAACCACTCATTACCTTTTTCGCTGTTCTTCAGTTTCACCAGCGCAAAGCTGCCACGTAATTTTTCCCCGTTCAAATTGAACTTGATTTCTCCGCGTTCCAACTGTTTCAGTGCGTTCGCCTCGCCTTCCACCTGAAACGTTCCGCGATCCCACACCATCACTGTTCCGGCTCCGTAGCTCCCCTCCGGAATTTTTCCTTCGAACCCGCCATATTCCAGCGGATGATCTTCGGTCTGCACCGCCAGTCGCTTATCCACCGAATTCTGCGAAGGCCCCTTTGGCACTGCCCACGATTTCAGCGTCCCATTAATCGCCAGTCGAAAGTCATAATGCAGCCGCCGCGCCGCGTGCTTCTGCACCACGAACACATTTTCGGTCGCCAGACCGGTTTCATTTCCCGGAGGTTCTGGCGTCCGGTTGAAGTGTCGTTTTCCGCGATATTCCTCGAGCTTCGCCATGCGCGGCATTTTATCCCAGCTTCCGCCTACTGCCGTCAGGCGTACTTTTTAGGGCCTTTCTGCGCGTTTTCAGCTTGCCTACCCGCCTCGCCTCCGGCTAACCTTGTAACCTCGTCCTTAACCTCCGTACGCTCGCGAAGGAGTCTACATGGCTTCCACCATCTGGAAAGGGCATTTGACCTTTGGGCTCATTTCCATGCCGGTGCGTATGTTCGCCGCCGCCCGCGGTGAACGCATCAGCTTCAATCAACTCCACAATGTCTGCCACTCGCGCCTCAAGCAGCCGCTCT
Source organism: Candidatus Acidiferrum sp. (assembly GCA_036491775.1). Taxonomy (GTDB): domain Bacteria; phylum Acidobacteriota; class Terriglobia; order Acidiferrales; family UBA7541; genus Acidiferrum. The sequence goes on along the minus strand of DASXBH010000096.1, from coordinate 1,568 downwards.
TTTGCCCGGTCTGTAATCGAAACGTGGAGCGCTCTGAAATCGTTAAGGGCTACGAATACGAAAAGGACCAATACGTCCTGTTCAGCGAAGAAGAACTCGACAAGATCGAGCCGCCCTCCGCACACGTTATGGAAATTCTCGAATTCGTCAAACTCGACGAAATGGACCCGCTGTATTTCGACGCTTCTTATTACCTCACTCCCGAAGACGCGGGCCTCAAGGCTTATCAGCTCCTTATGAAAGCCATGGAGGAATCCGGCTACGGCGCCATCGCAAAGCTCACCATGCACCAGCGCGAACACATCGTCATCATTCGTCCCGGCGCCAAGACAATGACTCTGCACACCATGTTCTACTCCAACGAAATTCGCGCCGCCGAATCCGTTCCCACCGATAAAGTCGAATTGCGCGACCAGGAAAAGAAGCTTGCTCAGCAATTGATCCAAAGCCTCGCCGCTCCCTTCGAACCGCAAAAATATCGCGACCAATTTCAAGACAACGTCCGCGCCTTGATCGCCGCCAAGCTGCAAGGCCAGGAAGTTACCGAAGTAGCTCAGCCGCATATGGCTCCAGTCATCGATTTGATGGATGCTCTCAAAAAGAGCCTTGCCGAAAAACCCGCTCCCGCAGCGACTACCGGCCCCGCACTCGTTCCTGCGGCCGTTCCCGCAGGTAAGAAACCTCCCGCTCGCGCTGTTCAACCTGCGGCGCAAAAGCGAGCCAACAAGAAAGCTGGCTAGTTCCTGATGGGTGCCTCGGACAGATACAGCACAGACGAAGTCCAGCGAATTTTGGGTCTTACCGGCAAACAACTGGACTATTGGGAACGTCTGCGCCTGGTCTCTCCGCGAAAAGATTTAGGTGACCGCTCTTACGACTTTCGCGACCTCATCGGCTTGCGCACCGTTAAACAGCTCATCGAAAATGGCGTTCCCGCGAGCCGCCTGCGACGCGCCCTCTCCGCTCTAAACGAAAAGCTTTCCCAAACCCAGGCGCCTCTCGCCGAATTGCGTGTCCTATCCGATGGCCGAGACATCATCGTTCAGCGCGGCGCGGCTCGTCTCGAGCCGCTCTCCGGCCAGTTCGTTTTGAATTTTGAAATTCGCGAACTCGATGAACGTGTCCGCGTCATGGCCGAACGCACGGCCGACGAATGGTTTGCCATAGCTCTGAACTGTGAAGCGGAAGAGCGCACCCGGCCCGGCGCCTTCGCCGCCTACGATCGCGCTCTGCTCCTCGACCCGCAAAGACTCGACGCGCTTCTCAATTGCGGCACGCTCCATTATGAATCCGATAATGTGCGAAAAGCCGCGGAATATTTTCAACGCGCGGTCGATGCTCAGCCCGCCAACGCTCTAGCCCATTTTAATCTCGGCAGCGTGCTCGAAGACCTCAAAGAGTTCGAACTTGCCCGCCTTCACCTACGCGAAGCCGTTCGTCTCGATCCGCGATATCCCGACGCCCACTACAATCTCGCCTTCGTCTGCGAAAAACTCTCCGCCATCTCCGAAGCTCGCGAACACTGGCAAGCGTACGTCCGTCTCGACCCTTTCGGCCCCTGGTGCAAC
>DASXBH010000095.1:0-5811 GCA_036491775.1 Candidatus Acidiferrum sp. | reverse complement strand
GCACCCGCGAAGGTTACTCGCCCATGACAACGCAGCGCTATTCTGTGACGTTGTCAGCAGAAACGAAAGCACTTTCTGCGCTCGCGACGCCGTCTGAACCGGCTAATAGTTCCACGACATGTCCGCATCGGCCGGCGCGGTGGCCTTCATGCGCCGCGCAATTTGCGGCAAAATCCTCTGAAACACCGTGCCATAGCTTTCGTGAGTGGAAATGTCTCCGCCGCCTTCGTAACAGTGTGGTTTCCCGGGACTGTATTCAAAGTCGGCGATGCGAAACGGATTCTTCGGCGAATCGTGAAACGCCTGCATTAGGTGAACCGCATTATTCAGGTACCAGGTGTCCGCGTCGCCTACGGCGAAATGTACTTTTCCGGCCAGCTTCGGCCCCAGTTTCGCCAGATCGCGTTCCAGGATGTATCGCAGGTCGTAGTGCTCTTTCCAATACGCCGCCACTTCCGGATCAATTACGCCCGTGGAAGGATTCCAGATGGGTTTAGGATATCCATCCGCGCCCACCGGACTGAAAACCGCCTGCCAAATTCCAAACTGTTCCGTGGAACGGCCGTGCGTGCCCATCACTTCTTCGCGTCGCACCGCCGGTTCCATTACCGCGAGAATTCCTCCATCGGCCGCGCGCATTTCGCCCCGTGGAACTTTCCCGAACGGGCCTTCTTCCCAGAACGCATTTTTATTCTCGTAAATGTTCACCAGTTGATAGGCGCGAAAATCGATGGGATCTGGGCAGAAACTGTAAGCCGCATTGAAATAATCGGGATAAAAAACCTGCTGCGCGATCGCTTCCCAGCCTCCTGTCGATCCGCCTTCCAGCGCCCGCGCCCAGGATTGGCCGATGCCGCGAAAACGCTTCTCCACCTCCGGAATCAGCTCCTGCGTTATCGCGTCGCCGTAAGGGCCCAGATTCGCGGAATTCACCGCGTACGAATCGTCGTAATACGGATTGGCATGCTGAATCATCATAATCAACATGCGCGGCAAACGGCCCGCGGTCCAATCCTGGTAAAAACGATTCGCATATTGCAGCATTTCGCGCTGTTCTGGCCGCGACGACGATGGAATTTCCGGCAGGAAGAAACGCAGATCATCGGTAAAGTGTCCATGATCGACCAGGAGTGGATAATGCGCGCTAGGATGCTCGTCGAATCCTTGCGGGAGCAACACGATCGCGCCGAGATACATCGGCGTTCCCCAGAAATCGGAGAGCAATTTGCTCTGAATGCGAATGTGCTTGATGTATTTGGTATCTTGCGGCGGCGTAACTGGCGGAATCTTTTCGGTTAGCGAAATGTGGACCGCGCCACCTGCCGCGGGATCAATATGCACAAGGACCGGTTTGTTCAAAAAGTTTCCGGGCTTGCGAAACCATTGCTGGCCTTCGCCCATATCCGGCGCAAGCTTGATGACGTGCCCATCAGCGCGGTGAAACGTGGCGTAAACATTCAGAACCGCTTGCACGTAGTAATCGCCGGCTGGAAGTTCATTGAGATTGGCATGGGGATAGCCCAGCGTGGTGGAATCGATGACGGCAGGAGTTTCCGGCTTCCAGCCGTCTACATCCAAACCAAAAAACTGCGCACTGGAAGCTTCTTCCTCGTCCAGTTGGAAGCGCGGTTCGTGATCCTTGTCGCGCGAGATGCCCAACATGATGTGGCCGTCCACGGGTTGAGCGCTAAGCGAAGAGGGAAAGGAAATCTCGAATCGTAATTTCTGAGTCGCCGGACGCGGCGATGTTTGTCCCTGCGAAATGGGAGCAAGTGCGAGGATAAAACTTGCTGCGACAGCAAGAAAAAACAGACGGATGCCAGGAAAAAGGATGAAACGGCGCAAAACCATGCGAGAAAGCCTCCAAGTGGCGCGCAGTAACAATACAACAAGCAGCCTTTCGAAGGACTGCCCCCAAGATATTACAGGGAAAGTAAGCAGCCCGCCGCTGGGGTTGGGTGTGCTTTCCCGTGAGCAAGGGGTTGTGCTATAACCGGAGGGCCGTGAGAGACACCGGGAAGCAAGAAGTAGCCTCGGCAGCACTGCGAGGCGAAGTGGATATCGAGTCCGCAAGCCGCATGCAAGCTGCGGATAAAGCGTCCACTCGGAGCGAAGAACATGCTTCGCAATACTGCCCGGTCTGTTCGCAAAAGCTGGAATCTCGGCGTTGCAAACTGATTTGCAACGTATGCGGGTATTACATGTCTTGCGCGGACTACTACTAGGCGCAGAGCGGAATAAGGGAAAGTCCGCTTTGCGAAATGAAAGAAAATCGGATAGGCTTTGCGGTTCCGGCCCGGGTTGCCGCCGGATGTGTGCAGGGACGAGGAGGAATTACCGTGGCATTGAAGATGACGCAACGCGAAGTGGACGGCGTAACAGTAGTGGCGCTTGACGGCAGGATCGTGCTGGGCGAAGAAAGCAATGCGCTGCGCGAAAAGATCAAAGCGCTGGTGGCAGAAGGCAAGAAGAAAGTCGTTCTGAACATGGACAACATTACGTTCATCGACAGCGCGGGACTCGGCACGCTGGTGGCGGCGCATCACAGCGCGAAAGCGCAGGGCGCATCGCTGCGGTTGTGTCACCTGGGCACCAAGTTCCAGGAAGTGCTGCAGATTACCAAGCTGATGACGATTTTCGACGTGTCGAATACGGAAGCGGAAGCGGTGGCCAGCTTTTCGAAGCCATAGGCTACTTCGCGCACCCACAGATTAAAAGAGGGCAGGTTTGCGCCTGCCCTTTTTTAGTTTCGGAATGTTTTACTGGTCGACGCGGTACATGCTGATGCCGCTGAGCAGCTTGGGGTAAAAGTCCGTCGACTTCTGCGGCATGACTTCGCCCGCTGTAGCCACCTTCATCACCAGTTCCACTTCAACTGGATTCAGCAGAAACGCCACCTGCGCCGCGCCGCGGTCGACCGCCTCAATGGCTGATGCCGCTTCACGCTCGTAAGACAAATTAGCTTCGGAAGAGACCGCCTGCGGGGTGATGCCCAGGGCCGGTTCGAGAATTCCCTGATGCAAGAGAACGACGTCGAGATAGCGCTGCATGGGAGTGGAATTCGGCAGCACCTGTCCTAAATCCGCGCCAGGACGCAGCGTGAGCAAATAGAACGCGCGGGGCTCGGACTGCTGCGGCGTAGGATAAACGCCGATGGCACGATCCTGATTCCTGGCGACCAGCCGATTTAGAAACCGCTCCTGAACTTCGAAGCGTTGCGAATCATCCGGTATCGGAAATACCTCGGTCTCGAACCATGGTTCGAGGTAGCGGCGTACTTTGCTCCAGGAAAAATCGCGCAGCTTGTTAACGACGCGGTGCGTGGGCAAAACAGTGAGACCTTCACTGTGCGTGTTGATAAAGGTCATCATGGATCGTTCATAGGGCGCGTCTTCCACAACCTTGCCGGCCTTGGCGCGGCACTCGTTGCGATAATTCAGCGAAGTTTCGTAGCGATGATGTCCATCAGCGATGACTAACTTCTGGCCGACCATGGCGTTTTGAATCGCCGTAATCTGGCTGGGATTAGTGATCAGCCACAAGCGATGAATCACGCCATATTCATCGGTCATCAGCGTGACCGGAGTCTGCGACGACTCGACTTCGGCAAGAATCGCGTCGATTCGCAGCTGTGGGTCAGAATAAAGAAGAAATAACTGTCCGGTATGTGTGTGAGTGTGGCGCAGTAATTCCAAGCGGTCTGCTTTCGGGCCGGAGAGGGTCTGTTCATGGCGAAAGACGACGCCGGCGGAATACTCTTCGAGTTTACCGGCACCGATAAAACCGCGGCGAGTGCGGCGCAGCATGGTGCCGGGCACCGTGAATTCCTGGGTATACGCGTAAAAAGCAGGGGCTGGATCCTGCAAAACAGCTTTGTGGTCAATCCACTCCTGAAGGGCGAGGGCCGCGCGCGTGTAGACGTTATTCTTCTCGGTATCGTTGGGGAATTTGCGGCCCTTTTCTACGGTGATCAAGTTCCGCGGGTCAGCGCCGTAATACTTCTCCTGCATGGCCGGGGAAATCTTGTCGTAGGGCTGCGTGAGCACATTGCCGAAGGAAGTAACTTCCGGATTGTAGCGGTAGGCGCGAAACGGATAAACCGAAGCCATGAGATCTCCTGAGCCAATTTTGCCGGGTAAGGCAACTTCTAAGTGTACGTGAAGACGGATAAAACCAAAAAAGGATAGGCAGGCAAAAACAAGGGCGTGTGAGTAGAAAACGACGCGCGTATTACAATACAGAGCTATGACCAAGGACAAAGTGCCGCTGGTTCAGGCGTTCGTGTTTGATCTGGACGGGACGCTCATCGATTCGAAGATGGATTTGGTGTTTTCGGTCAATGCGATGCTGCACGATATTGGCCGCGAAACACTGCCCGCGGACACGGTAGCAAGTTACGTAGGACATGGTGCACCAAAATTAGTGGCCAGTGCGCTGGGCCCCAGCGCAGGGGAAGCCGAACGACAGAAAGCTTTGCAGATTTTCCTGGCGCATTACGAAGCGCATAAGCTGGATGCGACGCGCGCGTACGCCAGCGTAGAGCAAGGTTTGGCAGCGATCGCCAAATATCCAATGGCGGTACTGACTAACAAACCCGCAAAGATGAGCGAAGAAATTCTGGACGGGCTGGGATTGACGAAATATTTCCGGCGGATTTATGGTGGCGATTCTTTCGCGAAGAAAAAACCCGATCCAACTGGTGCGCAATCGATTCTCCAGGAACTAGGAGTGATGCCCGGCGAAGCCGCGATGGTGGGCGATTCGGATGTGGATATACAAACCGCGCGCAACGCGGGAATGGTAGCGGTGGGCGTGACCTACGGTTTTGGCAAACACGACACGGTACTCGAACCCGCAGATGTTTACGTCGACTCACTACTCCAACTGAAAAGCTTGACGAATGGCTCCGCATGTTAACGGCGCTGGTAGACAGTCCTTGCGTTCGGCGACTCGTGTTTGGCAGACTCACCGCGTGCTGATTGGACTCTTTCCTGAACTGGACGCTCCCGGCGGAATACAGCGAGCGGGGCGGCACATGGCATTTGTGTTGAGCGAATTCGCCGCATCGAAACACATGGAGTACCGGATATTGAGCTTGAACGACACGCCTGATCTGCATCGCATGCGCGTGGGCGAACGCGAATTCGTGTACACCGGTTCGGCGCGCGGAAAAGCACGATTCGTGACTACAGCGATGCGTGCGGCACGGCGACGGCCAAAAATTGTCCTGGCAGCACATCCGAATCTGGCGCCAATTGCGCGAGCCATGCAGGCACTCGCCCCACGAATGAAAAGTATCGTGTGCACACACGGCGTGGAAGTATGGGAAGAGCTTTCGCCGTTGCGTCGCAGAGCGCTGCGGCATGCTTCGCTGGTGCTGGCACCAAGCAACGCCACCGCGGATTTTCTGGTTTCGCTGCAGGGTGTGGCGCCGGAACGGATTCGCGTTTTGCCCTGGGCGCTTGATCCCGACTTCGAGACTCAGAGCGGCGGTGCGACCACAGCTAAGGTTCCCGCGAACTTTCCTGCCGGGCGCGTGATTTTGACCGTCGGCCGCTGGCTAACTACGGAACGCTACAAGGGCATGGACACGCTGATCATGACCTTGCCGCGACTGCTGCAGCATTGGACCGACCTGCAACTGGCCATTGTAGGAACAGGTGATGATCGCGAATGGCTGGAAAATCTTGCGCGGGAATGCGGCGTGCAGAATCACGTCCATTTTCTCACCGGCTTGAGCTATGCGGAGCTTTCCGCAACGTATGCTGCGTGTGAAATGTTCGCGCTGCCCAGCCGCGGCGAAGGATTTGG
>DASXBH010000094.1:0-5533 GCA_036491775.1 Candidatus Acidiferrum sp. | reverse complement strand
CGAATCCGTCGGCGTTTTCGCATTGAGCGGAGTGGCGGGTAGCGATTGACGTTGCCCGTTCGATTTTGTCCGTGAGAATTCCTGACATACGCGCTATTGAGAAGTACCGGGATTTAGCGCAAGATTTCGACGCTGCACTTTCTCAACAGTTTTGGTGGCGCGAGGATACAGGTTTGTGGAGAGGAAACATCCCGGCGCCTCGAACGGAGAGCGACGACCACAATCCGCAACGCATCGCTCCGCGGAATTTGTTCGATGTCAGTGTGGGCCACGACAACCTTTTCCGAGGGGACAAGTACAGATGGAGTCTGCGCTTCACAGTCATCAACTTGACGAACAAGACTGCGTTGTACAACTACTTCTCGACGTTCAGCGGCACGCATTACGTTACCCCGAGAAGTGAAACTGCTGAACTGGGTTTTCACTTCTAGCTACTGATTGCAGCGGACTCGAAAGCTCCGTGAGTGCCCTGGGCGGCGCTCGCGGAGCTTTTGTTTTTTAGGTGGGGAACTTGGGTTAAAGGGGAGAATCACGGCGAAAAAAGGGAAACGAGAGTAGAATCATCCCGCCATGACAGCTGAACTAGCGAACAACCAAAAGAATAAAGTGCGCGTGGGCGTGGATCTAGGCGGGACGAAAATCGAATTTGTCGCGCTGGAAAAAGATGGGCGCGAATTGCACCGGCACCGGGTCGCCACGCCACGTCAGGATTACGACGGCACCGTGCGCGCGATCAAAGAAGGTGTGGAGGCGATCGAGAAGGAGTTGCATCGCACCGCGACGGTGGGCGTGGGTATACCGGGAACGATGTCGCTGCTGACACATACGGTGAAGAATGCGAATTCGACGTGGATGATTGGCAAACCGTTCGACAAGGATTTGAGTAGGGCGCTGGCGCGCGAAGTGCGCTGTGCGAATGATGCGAATTGCCTGGCGGTATCGGAGGCGACGGACGGGGCGGGAGCGGGGAAGCGAGTGGTGTTCGCGGTGATCTTGGGGACGGGTTGCGGCGGCGGGCTGGCCGTGGAAGGTCGCGTACACAATGGGCGAAACGGTGTGGCGGGCGAGTGGGGCCACATGACTATGCCGTGGATGCGGCCCGAAGAATATCCTGGGCGGGAGTGTTATTGCGGCGCGAAGGGATGCATCGAGACATTTATCTCGGGCACGGGATTGGAAGCGGATTACGAACGGGCGACCGGTGCAAAATTGCGCGGGAAAGAAATTCTGGCGAAGAGCGAAAGCGGCGATGCACAAGCGAATGCATGCCTGGAGCGGTATGAGGATCGGCTGACGCGCAGTCTGGCAGGGCTGGTCAATATTCTAGACCCGGACGTGATAGTGCTGGGAGGCGGCGTGTCGCAGGTGCCCCGTCTTTACAAGAATGTGCCGAACCGGTTAAAGGATTACGTTTTTGGAAGAGAAGCAGACACTCCGATTATAGTGGCGAAGCATGGGGATGCCAGCGGGGTGCGCGGTGCAGCGTGGTTGTGGCCGATTGAAGGAAAAGTAGAATTCCTGCCGTAGAGTAAAATCAAGATCTGATTATCCGGATCAGTAGACGCGATAAACCCGTCCGGTCTCAAGTCCTTCCACACTACGGCCGAAGGCGAGAGCGGCGCGCGAAGCGGGCACTGGCTCAAATCCACGAAAATACGGGGCGAATTTTGACATTGATTCGGTGAGAATGGTGGGACTGACGCAATTGATGCGGATGCCGCGGGGCATCTCGATGGCGGCGGCGCGGGTAAAAGATTCAAGCGCACCATTGACCATGCTGGCGGAAGTTCCAGCAGCGATGGGTTGCTGGCCGAGAATCCCGGAGATTAGGGTGATGGAGCCGCGATCGGATAAAACATCGCGCGCAGCGAGTGCAAGATTGACCTGGCCCAGTAATTTATTTTTTAGGCCGAGAGTGTAGAGCGAATCGCCTAGCGGGGCAGGTCGGAAGTCGGAGAGAGGTGCGAAAGCCACTTCACCCGCAGCGCAAACGACGGCGTCGAGTTCGCCGGCTTTTAGCAGCGCGATGCGGACACTTTCGGCGTCGGAGATATCGAGGATGACGTCGGCATTGGTGCGACCGGCAAAAATAATTTTGTGACGTTCGCCAAGTTCGGTGGCGATAGCACGCCCCAGTGTCCCGGTAGCACCCACCAACAAGATACGAAACGGATTGCCCATTGCACGCACATCTCCTCGAGTAGAGTTACCTCTGTAGAGATGCGTGCGGAATGCGGAGAGTGATGGGGGTAAGCCCCGGCTCTCTGAGCAGAGACGGGGCCCGGGCGAAACAGAACCTGCACGAGTAGAAGAGATATCTCGTCAGCTTAGGTTTAAGAGCGGTTTAACTCTTGCCGGCGGTTTTGCTCATCTGCTCCATGGCGGCCTTCATGCGGCGGTCCATATCTTCGGGCGCGACGTCTTCGACGTGCTGCGCCAGACCCCACACGTGACCGAAAGGATCGCGCACCTTGCCATAACGATCTCCCCAGAATTGATTCTGAAGAGCCATTTCGATCGTGCTGCCGGCCTTCACAGCGCGATCGAAAAGGACATCAACGTTCTCGGTGTACACGAATAGAGAATAGCTGGAAGGTCCGCCATTGGGAGCGGAGGCCATACCTGGAAATTCATCGCTGAGCATCAAGCGGGAATCGCCGATCTGAAGTTCGGCATGACCGATTTTATTGTCGGGCATGGGCATACGGGAAATTTCTTTGGCTTGAAATACCTGCTTGTAAAAGTCGATGGCTTTTACGCAATTCTTACAGACCAGGGCCGGCGTGATGGTGTGATACCCCTCAGGAATAGCTTGCACTTTGGACATTTGAATCTCCTTTGCGGAATTTGGGATGTTGGCGCAGTTGGTAAAGGCACCGGGCAGGGAGAAGACGATCGCTGCGCGCAGAGTAAGTTATCTACGCCCGAGAGCTAGCGCCGTCAAGACACAAAACTGTAATAAATTGTAATAAATCGCGAGGAAGGCACAGAGCATCCAAAGCCCGGACGCTTTTGAAGTTAGCGAGGTGTGACTTGAGATATGAATTTCTGGTGGAGACCTACGCGACTGAGCGAATAAAGGTGGTGAGTGTGTGGACGGAATTTCACGAGACGGACATGGGGATGCGTCCACGAACAGATGATGCGCGCGGACGAAGCGTACACGAGCAGATGGTGCATCAATGCGTGAGCGAAGATTTGTGGTTTCGCAACATGCTGAAGATTGATGTGGGGGCGCCACCCTTGCCGGCGATCGAGACGCGGGAAGGATTTGTACAGCAATACGTGGAAGACAGCGGGAGGCGGTTGACAGAGTTGCAGCGGAAGGACGAGGCGTGGTGGGAGAGCGAGACGTCGTTCTTTGATGTGAAGCGGTCGATGGCTTGGGTGGTGACGCGGCGCATTGCGCATACTTCACACCATCGCGGTCAACAGATGGCCATGCTGCGGATGCTGGGAAGAGATCTGCACAGTAATTACGGGCCCACAGCGGATACTGGCGGGTTGATGCAAAACCATGCGCCGACAATTTATGCTTATCCAAGCTTGGACAGCCTGTTGGAGGATTTGGATTTCGCAGAGAACAAGGCACCGTTGCCGGGAGCCGTGGGAAAAGTTGTGACGGAGCGGCCCGATAAGTAGATACGTCGAGGAGATAGATGCTCCGGGCGAAAGGCGGAAACGAGATTTAGTATTCGCGATAGAGATCGGGAAACTGCTTGCGAAGATTCGCGAGCTTGGGCTGATCGTTGATGACGATGTACGGATTGTCGGGATGATGTTTGAGGTAGTCCTGATGATAGGCTTCGGCCGGGTAAAAACCCTTCAGCGGAACCACCTGAGTAACAATTTTCTGCGGGTAAACTTTTGCGGTTCCCAGTTGCGCGATGTAGGCTTCGGCAATTTTCTTCTGCTGGTCTCCCGAATAAAAAATCGAGGAACGATATTGAGTGCCCCAGTCCGGGCCCTGCTTGTTGAGTTCAGTGGGATTGTGGGCGACGGAGAAAAAGATCATGAGAATCTGGCCGTAGGTGATTTGCGAAGGGTCGTAAACAATTTTCACGCTTTCGGCATGACCGGTGTTTCCGGTGCCGACAATTTCATAGTGCGCGGAATCGGCATCGCCGCCGGCATAGCCGGAGGTGGCGGAAATTACGCCGCGAGTGTGCTGGAACACGGCTTGTACGCCCCAAAAGCAGCCGCCGGAGAGTACCGCGGTGTCTTGCCCTTTTGAGGAGGCGACAGGTTGATCGACGGCCGGCTTGGGGAAGGCAGCAACGGGACGTGCCGAAGCGGCTCGATGTGAGGCGAAGGATGAGCTGGCAAGAACACTGGCGAGCAGGAGCGAGAAAAGAGAACGTGCGACGTGCTTCATGCGTGACCCCTGGGCGTTCCGGATCGCCAACTTTAGAAAAGCGTTGGATGCAGGATCCGGAAGAGTCGGCATGCAGAGTAACGCAAAACGGGGCAATTTTGCATAAATTCTGCTGTCATTGCATTTGAGGCGGGAAAGGCGCGTGTGGTTACACGAAAATAAGTCTTTGTCTGCGAGGAATCCGTAAAAAGTGAGGGGCGCGGCGAAGGTGCTGCCGCCTTTTTTATTTCACGGTGAGAGCGAGGGTGATGGGGCTGAGTTGGATTTGTTTCGCGGATCCGGTGGCGGTTGCGGTGGGCGTAAGGGTGATGGGGAAAGTGCCGGCGGGCGTTTGAAATTTATAGTTGGCAGTGACGACGGCACTGGCGGAATAACTTGGGGCGGTGGCAATGGCTTGGATGGTGGTTCCCGAGGTGTTGATGGTGAAGGGGGCGGAATAGAGCGGGGAACTAACGGTGGGCGTGGAACCGTCGGTGGTGAAGTGGATGGATGCGCCGGACGTGGCGTCGGTGATGGTGACCGAGGGATAGCCGGTAGAGAATATGCCCCCGGCGTGTTGCACGAGCGGAGTGGCGGTGGCGATTGCCGTGGTGGGAGCGGGATCGGTCTGGCGTTGGGGAGCGCTGCTGCCGCTGGCGCCACCGCAGGCAACACCAGATGAGAGGATGGCGGCGACTAATGAGGCTGCGAGCAACGTGTGAGATGGATTTGGAGAACGCGCGGTCGTGAAGTGGCCACTGCTTGCTACGAGTTGAAGAATGCAGAAGGCGCTCAACAGGACGAGGAAAAATGCCGAGAACGTCCGCGCGAATGGCAGCGCAGGGAAACTTGGCACAAGCGGAGAGGGCATGGCGCCGGCTGCCGTCGTCGTGCTGATGGACACAGTGAAGGGAACGGATGCGCCGTTGATTATGGAGACGCTGGCGGGCGTTGTGCAGGCGGTCATGAAAGGCACCCCGGAACACGCGAAGGTAAGTGTGCCGGTAAAGTTGGGACCTGCGGAGGCGGTTAAGTTGAATTGAGCGGGTTGGCCTGCGGAGACGGAAGCGGTGGTGGTGCCGGCGATAGTCGGCACGCCGGGCGCGGATGATGTGCCGGCGCCGCTGACGGTGATGGATTGAGGCGAATTGGCGGCGTTATCGGTGATGAGCAGCGTGC
>DASXBH010000093.1:0-8014 GCA_036491775.1 Candidatus Acidiferrum sp. | reverse complement strand
CGCCGTATCTGGTAGTGATCCACTTCCGTCGGCGTGTTGATCGGATCAATCTGCGCCACCGATTGCAATGGCGTGTACTGTTTGCTGTTCGTCGCACGCAGCGGAATGTTTTTGAAATCGTTCATGGTCATCGAGTCGACCTGTTTCGGCGAGTACTGCACCGTCAGCATGTAGTTGTTTCCGGTGTTCGGATCGATCCAGTAACTCGGCGCAATCACCCCGTTCGAGGTCAACGCGGTGATCACGTTGTCCACCACCTCTTTCGGCGTCAGCCCAAGCAAACTCGCTTGCTGCCGGTCGATGTTCATCTGCAATCCCGGATAGTTGATGTCTTGCGGGATCACCACGTCGCTGACCAGCTTCGACCCCTTCAATTGCAGCGCCAGATTTCGCGCGATTCCGTATCCTTCCTGCAGATCGTTGTCGCTCACCTGAATATCCAGTGGGGCCGGCAATCCTTGATTCACCACCGCGTCTACCAAGCCGCCCGCCTGGAAATACGCGCTTAATTGCGGTAGATCGTTAGCTAGCTTCTCGCGCACTCGCTGCATGTACGCGTAACTTCCCAATTTGTGCTCTTCCTGCAGACTGACTTGCACGAACGCCGTGTGCATCGCCGAATTGCTGGTATAGATCGACGAAAGATCCGGCGTCACTCCAATATTCGAGACGATCATGCCCAGATCGCTCGAGGGTATGACCGCGCGAATATCCTCCTCCACTCGCGCAATATACTTGTCCGTTACTTCCAGCCTCGTCCCAGTCGGCGCTTTCACGTTGATCACGAATTGGCCCGGGTCCGTTCGCGGAAAGTACGCGCGGCCCACAAACGGTACAAGCAACACCAGCAACAATACGATCGCTCCCATGATCACCAACGCCGTGCGTCCGGGACGTTCCAGTGCGCGGGTAACTTTCCCTTCGTAATAATTCAGCAGCTTCTGAAACATGACGTTGAACTTGTCCACGATCTTCTGAAACCAACTCTTCGTGTCCTGATGCCTTTCCTCTCCATGCGCGTCCAAACGAATAAACTGCGCGCAATACAGTGGCACCACCGTCATCGCGAATACATACGAAGCAAAAATCGAAATCACCACGCCGAGCGCCAGGTCGGTGAACAAATACTTGCTCACTCCATAGAAAAAGCTGACTGGGAAAAACACAATCGAGGTAGTCGACGTGGCCGCCAACACCGCCAGCGCCACTTCCATCCCGCCTTTTTCTGCCGCCTCTCTCGGCGCCACGCCCTGCTCCATAAATCGGAAAATGTTCTCCAGCACCACCACCGAGTCGTCGATCAATCGCGAAAACGCCAGCGCTAATCCGCCCAGCAGCATCGTGTTGATCGATCCGCCCATCAGGTTCATCACCAGAAAGCACGTTAACGCCGACAAGGGGATCGAAAGCAGCACCGCAAACGTCGCTCGCGGGCTCCCAAGAAACAGCAAAATCATCAAACCCGTTAACGCCAGTCCGATTCCGCCTTCCTTCAGCAAATTCTTTACCGCGGTCTTCACGAAGATCGATTGGTCAAACACCACTGCGGTCCTCAACACGTCGGGAACATCCACCAGATGCTTCGTGGCTTCCTTGATGCCGTTCACGATCGCGATGGTGTTGCTGTCGCCCCCCTGCTTCAGCACCGGTATGTACACCGATTTCTGGCCGTCGATGCGCACGATGTTGGTTTGAATCGCTCCCGCGTCTTCCGCTTTCCCGATATCGGCGACCAGCACCGATCCCAGTCCCACCGTTTTCAACGGGATGTTGTTTACGTCGGCCGGTGTTGGCACCTGACTGTTTGCGTAAATGTTGTAGTCGCGGTTGCCGATGCGCACGTCGCCTGCCGGCAAAATCAAGTTTGAATTGTTCACCGCGGTGACCACGTCCATCAGGCTCAACTGGTGCGCTTCCAGTTTCACGGGGTCCACGTACACCTGAATCTGCCGGTACGTTCCGCCAAACGGCTGCGGCACCGACGCGCCCTGCACATTCGCCACCTGGTTTCGCACTGCAAACTGTGCCAGGTCTTTTAGTTGCGTTTGGTTCAGTCCTTTGCCTTCCAAAGTAATCAGACAGACCGGCAAGCTCGACGCATCAAACTTCAGCACCACGGGGGGCAATGTTCCTGGCGGTAAACGCCGCAGGTCGGCCAGGGCCAGATTTGCGATATTGCTCAACGCCGCGTTCGCGTCCGTTCCCGGTTTGAAAAATATTTTGATTAGGCTCACGCCAGTCAGCGATCGCGATTCGATGTGGTCGATATTGCTTCCCAACGTGAAAAATCTCTCAAACGTGTCCGTGATATCCGCTTCAATCTGCTGCGGCGGCATACCCGAATAAAACGTTGCCACCACCACCACCGGGATATTGATCTGAGGGAAAAGGTCCACCGGCATGCGCGCCACAGTCGTCACGCCCACCACCGCAACCACCAGGCACAGCATGATGATGAAATAGGGATAAGCCAGCGCGAACTTTGGCATTACTTCTCTCCCGCTGCGCCGGGTCGTGCCACGTCAATCTCTTTCGGCGTTATCTTCATGCCCGCTCGATACTCGTTGCGGCTGCCCACCACCACCCGTTCTCCTTCGCTCAAGCCAGACAGTACTTCCTCCCTGGTGCTGCCCTGCAGCCCCAATTGCACTTTTCGTTCCTCGATCACGTCTTGTGAATTCACCACCAGCACCGTGCCTTCGGAACCATTCATTTCCACGGCTTCCAGCGGCACCGTCATCATATTTTTCTTTTCGGCCACTCCAATTCGCGCTTCCACATACATTCCCGGCAGCAATCTCCCGTCCGGATTCTGAAAATCAATTTCCGTGTGCATCGTCCTTGTTTGTTGATCCAGTGCATCCGCAAATCGCGAAACCTTCCCCACCGAATCTTGATTCAGCGCTTGCACGTGCACCTTCACCGAGTCTCCCAGGCGGATTTGCCCGGCGATCGATTCCGGTACCGGCAACACCAATCGCAGCACAGAAATTTGTGCCAGCCGCACCACCGGTTCCGCATTCGTATCGTTTGAAGTTCCCGCCGCAATCAAAGATCCAACATCTGCGTATCGAACCGTCACGACGCCCGAAAAAGGCGCCGTGATTTGCGTGTAGGCAGAAAGTGCCCGATAGCGCGACTGGTCCGCTATCGCTACATCTAACGCCTGTTCAGCCGCGCTCAATGCAGCTTGCGTGCTGGATACCTGCGCTTCCGCCTCCAAATCCTTGGCATGCACGTCGTCCACTTCCTGTTGCGCTACTAATCCCGCTTGCTGATCAGACGCCGCTTGCAATCTCGTATTCATCGCGTGCACTGCCTCGTGCGCAGATTTCGCCCGCTGTACATCGCCCTCGGCTCGCCGAATCTCTTCCTTGGCCCGCCGCACTGCCGCATCCGCGCCCGCTAACTGCGCAGCCAATTCCGGCACTTCCAGCACTGCCATCGTCTGGCCTTCTTGGACATGCGTGCCGACGTCCACGTACATCTTCTTGATGTAGCCCGCCACTTTCGCGTGGATGTCCACATCCTGAAATGGTTTGAACGCGCCCGCTAACGTCAATGGCGATCCCAGCGTTCCGCGACCCACTCGCACTACCGCTGCCACCGGAGCCCCGGCCGCCTTTTCTGGACCGTTGACGCCATCCGCCTCTGTCTTTCCATGGTGGAAAAATCCAAAAAACACCAGGGTGGCCACCACAACCAGAGCGGCAATAATCCCTAACTTTTTTGTCGTCATATCCTTTTCCTGACACCTGCACCGAGGCGTCTGGTCTCCTACACCGGAGTATGGGGCCGAAAACTAGCCGAATACTCGTACGATGCCACCCGTTCATGGGCGAACTTATCCAGGAAACAACTTAGAACGTCTGCTTGATGGAATTTACTGCGTGGGTGGCGGACGAAACCAAGTGCTGCTTATCAGTTCCGTTTGTGGCGGCAATGCTTCTTCTTGGAGGACGTTCGGGGAAGGTGTTTCGTCTTTCTCTGCTATCAGGCGGGCCGCGCCAATCATTTCCACGGCCGCTTCCAACTCTACCTTTTCCACCTGCACCGGAGTGAAGTGCTGCATCTCCGAGGCGCCTACAGTTGCGCGATGGCTCGCCAGCCGGTGAAACTCCGGTCCATCGGTGTGTTTTGTCAGTGCAAGGAACGGATTGTAGAGGACCAAGGCGATCAGCAACGCCGAGATACAGATCTGCCAGTATCTGCGGTCCTTGCTCGGGTTGTGGCTAGGGATAGCCATTTCCGCCCTACTTAAAGACATTAGTTGGACTCGGATTTTGGGTCAAGGGATGTATTCCCCCGCGTGCCTTATCAAGCTTGGGAAAGAGGAGAAGGGACCGGTGCCAGGGGTGCGCCGGTCCCTTGGGTAGGACATTGAGTGAAGGTCAAACGCGTTGAGTCTCGCACTTGGCCGTCAAGCCCGAATGAAGCCCGTGTGAATTCTCGGTGACCTCTGCCGCTCCGTGGGTGGTCACATCTTCGGTATCCGGACGCATCGCTATACCGCGTCCATGTCGTACATCCAGACCCCGTACCCAGAAAATAATGTCTTCCGCAATGTTGGTCGCGTGATCCGCAATGCGCTCCAGATGCCGTGTCGCCAGCACAAACTGCATTCCCGGCGTGACCAGCGCCACGTCCTGCGTCATGTGCTCCAGCAACTTTTCGAAAATTCGGTCGCGATACTGGTCCACAACATCGTCGCTTTCCAACACCTGCGACGCCATTTCAGCGTTTCGAAAAATCAATGCACCCAGGCTGCGGCTTACCATCGAGCGTACCGCCTCCGCCATCGGCCCCAACTCTTCCGGAATTTTCGCGTCCGGCATCTCACGCAACGAAATCACTCGCTCCGCCAAATTCACCGCGATATCGCCGATGCGTTCCAGGTCATTGGTAATTTTCAGCGCTGCCACGATCAGCCGCATCTCGTCGTCGGTAAACGAGCCACGCCGCAACAACCGTATCGCGTGCTCGTCGATCA
Organism: Candidatus Acidiferrum sp.; assembly: GCA_036491775.1. Taxonomy (GTDB): domain Bacteria; phylum Acidobacteriota; class Terriglobia; order Acidiferrales; family UBA7541; genus Acidiferrum. Next base: position 3,024 of record DASXBH010000093.1, on the reverse strand, counting down.
TGATTTCCATTTCGTTGATGCGTGGTTCCAGCAGAAAAACTTCGCCGGGCAGTCCCGCGGTGCGCGAGTTGTCGAATCCAATAATCGCGTCCAGCGAACGGTTCATCGCCGTCTCCACCACGCGTGCCATCGAGATCAGATAGTTCACCAGCGTATCGTAGAGCACCACTTCTGTTAGTCCCGCCGGTGTTGCCATCGCGCCTCCTCAGTGGAGCGTAAAAAGACACACTTCCTCAGGCTGCGTCATCAATCTACACATTTAAGGTTACAGGTCGTTAACAGAGGGATGAATAAGGCGAGAGAAGACTAACTTGCCGCGGGGAAATTCCCGCGTGTCCGTGCCGCTCCGCTGGCAGAAGCCGCGGTTCGCGCCGTCGCCCGCTCTACGTCAAACACCGGCACGGAAAAGTGAAATTTCGATCCAACTCCCAATTCGCTTTCCACCCAGATTCGCCCGCCGTGCACTTCAATCAAATGCCTGGCAATCGCCAGCCCAAGGCCGGTGCCACCAGCTTCCCGCGAACGAGCCGCGTCCACGCGATAAAATCTTTCAAAAATTCGTGGTTGGTCGGCTTGCGGAATTCCGATTCCGGTGTCAGACACCGTGAAGATTACTTCCTCTGCTCGCCGTCGCACACTCAGCGTTATTTTTCCCGCCGGCAATGTGTATTGACACGCATTGTCCAATAGGTTTTGCAGCACTTCCTGCAAACGCCGCGCATCCCCAGAAACATCCGGTATTCCCGCCGGTAAATCCAACGACAGCGTCAGCTCTTTTTCCGCTGCTCGGTGCCGTGCGGTTTCGTAGCACGACTCCACCAGAACGCTCACGCTCACCCGTCGTACTTCCAATTCCAGCCGGTCCGCATCCATCTGCGACAATTTCAATAGGTCTTCCGTCAATCTCGCCAGTCGTCTCGAATGTTCCAGGATAATTCCCAGAAAACGCAGCCGATTTTGCGGGTCGTCCATCGCTCCCGCCAGCAGTGTCTCCGTGAAACCTTGAATCGCCGTCAGCGGCGTGCGGAATTCATGCGACACATTGGCCACAAAGTCTCGCCGGATTCTCTCTAACTTTCTCAACTCCGTGATGTCGTGCAGCACAATCACCGCGCCCGAGGTCTCTCCCGCGCGCACCGACGCCACTGTCGCGGCGAAGTAATGCTGCCTCAATGTGCCGGTCGCGATCTCCGCCTCCACGCGTGGCTCCCCAGCCAATACTCGCCGCACTGCCTCAATCAATTCCGTCTGACGCACAACTTCCAACAACGAACTTCCTGACACCGGCGGCACATCGAGCCCCAGAATCGCGGCAAATCCCGGATTCGCGAACACCAGGCGCTCCGCCCCATTCACAACTGCCACGCCTTCCACCATCGAACCCAGAATCGCCGACGATAAATTTCGCTCTTCCGTCAGTGTTCGAATCGTCCGATCCAATCGCGAAGCCGTTTGATTCAACGAATATCCCAATGCTTCTAACGTGTCTCCCGTGCCATCCGGTGGCAGCGGCCGAAAGTCGCCTTCCGCCACGCGCCCGGAAAATTCCCGCAGTCGTTCTATCCGCTCCGTGAACCCACGCGAAAACAGCATCGAAACTGTTCCGGCTAAAAACAAAATTAATAGTGACCACAGCCACAATTTCGTCCGGAAGATTCCCAACTGCACATCCACATCTTCCATCGGCAGCGCTAGCCGCACGATGATCGGCGTATCGCCCACGATGTTTTCTCGCACCGCGTAATACAAAAGTGGCCTGTTAACCGAAACGCTTTGCCGAATGGACCGCCCTTCGCCCTTTTGCAGCGCGTCCCGCACTTCCGGCCGGTCCAGGTGATTTTCCATCGTCGACGGTTCCGTCTGTGAATCCGCCAACACTCGGCCTTCGGTGGTGATGATACTGACCCGCGCTCCGCTGGTCGCGGCGCTGGCCACCCAGTTATTCAATGTGGCGATGTCTTCAGGAGTCTTTGGCGGCACGCTGCTCAACGCCAGGGGTTGCAAACGAATGATGCGGGAGAGCGCCTGCAGTTGGCGGAATCCGTCACTCTCGTAGTTTTTTCGCAGGGCTCGCTCGGCAAGGAAATCTACTGCGAGCAGAACGCTCAGCAAAAGCGCCAGGAAGGTTAGCGCGAGCTTCCAGAAAAGTTTACGCTGCACGTGTTTCGAACAAATACCCTGCGCCACGCACCGTCTTCAGGTGCAGGGGATTCTCCGGGTCCGATTCTATCTTTTCTCGCAACCGCCGCACATACACATCTACGCTGCGTGGCGTCACAAAGCGATCCGTGCCCCACACCGCATCCAGCAACTGGTCGCGGGTAAACACACGGTTCGGCCGGGACGCCAGATAATACAACAAGCGAAACTCCAGCGTGCTTAGTGGCACCGGCTTCCCGCCATGACTCACGCGGTACGACGCTGGGTCAATCGCCAGCCTGCCAATTTCCAATATTCGCGGCGAATCCGCCGGAGGTTCCGCTCGGCGCAACAACGCCTTCACTCGGGCGATCAATTCCCGCGGGCTGAACGGCTTCGTTACATAATCATCCGCGCCCATCTCCAGTCCCACCACGCGGTCCGCTTCATCGCCCCGCGCCGTCAGCATCAGGATCGGCAGCCGGTTCAGCGAGTCGTCTTTACGGATTTCCCTGCATATATCGAGGCCCGACATTTTGGGGAGCATCAAATCAAGCAGCAGCAGGTCGGGAGGAGTCTTCTTTAACGACGTCAGCCCGGCACTCCCGTCCAGGGCCGCGTTCACCTGAAACCCTTCATTGGCAAGGTTATACCGGACGAGTTCGACGATGTCTCGATCGTCTTCAATGATCAAAATACGCTTCATGTTGATCTCACGCGGCCGAGATCGCATGGGTAGCAGTCTACCGTACGAGTTCTCTTTCTGGTAGGCATGCCTGGCTTCTCGGCCTTCTGGGTTCATGGATGACAAGTATTGTCGCAAGAGAGAGATAGCCTGTGGTGATAGCCGTGTGAAGACGATGTGAATGAACTGTAAAGATAGCG
>DASXBH010000092.1:0-16107 GCA_036491775.1 Candidatus Acidiferrum sp. | reverse complement strand
CCGTCTACCGATTTTTCGTCGAGCGCCAGCGCTTGCTGAAACGCTACTGCGGCGCCGGCGAAGTCCCCGCCCTGTTCATGAACTTCCGCTGCGTGTGCCAGCGCCAGGCTCTGCAAAGAAGGATCATTAATTTGTTGTGCAAATTGTGCCGCGGCCGCATAACCCTGGAGAGCTGCCGCTGGATGGTGCCCCGCCGCATCGGCGTCGGCCACGTTCAGCAACGCGGAAACTACCGTCGGGCCTTCGCTGCGGTGCTCCTCAGGATGCGTCGAAACAATCCGCAGGTAAGCGTGATAGTGCCGCGCCGCCGCCTGCAACTGTCCGCGCTTCTGCAACGCTTGGCCCACATACAACTGCGCACTCGCCTGCATCGGATCGATGGCCAAAACCCGCTGCCACGTATCGATTGCTTCTTCTTCATGGTTCAGGCGCTGCGCCAGCAGTCCGTAATTGATCAACGCGATCACGTTACTCGGCGAACGTGTCAAAAGCTTCGAATAAAGTTGATAAGCCTCCGCGTCGCGCCCGGCCGTGATCAATCCTCGTGCGAAAGCCTCTTGCAGGGAAACATTCGCAGGATTAAGCTCCGCCGCCCGCTGCAGCGCTTGTAGTGATGCATCCACTTCTCCCGCGTTACTGGAAGCACGAGCCAGTCGCAGTTGCACCGCGCTGTCATCCGGATTTAACTGTGCCGCTTTTTTCAGCGATGCCAGATTCGCGGAAACGTTTGCCCAGAAGAAGTGCAGCTGATCAATTCCGCCGCATAGCAAAAGAAGAGCAACGGCAGAAATTCTTAAGACCCGCGAGGCAGGACTGGTACTCGCCAGCCACTGCAACCCACGCGCAAAGGAATTTGGCGCGCCGACCGCAACTTCTTTCCCCAATTCGAGTTTATTCAATAGCAATGATGCAATGCGTGAATCACGGAGCTTCCAGATGGCTCCGTCCAAGAGGAAGTGATGCAGATTGACGAGCGCTGTAAATGTTAGAAAGCTGGCCGCGAAGTCCACATGAAACACGCGACTGACAATCCACGGACCCGGGATAAATAACGCAATACCGCCGGCCACCAGCGTCACGACGTACCAGCCAAAACTCCACGTTACTTTTTGATTGGCACGCGCTTCTTTCGCCTGGTAATAGCTGGTGATCCACAGGTACTGCGCGGAGTGCATCACCGCCAGTATTCCGCTGGAATACCGTATCTGCGGCACTTCCCGGCCGCTCAGCACTTCGATCAGCACCGGCAAAAGGAACCACATGAATTGCGTAACAACCAGTGTCGACGTAGGCAGCAAGGCCTTCCACGAGCTGCGTCGCGACAAGGAACGCAGCGCCCATCCACTCGCCACTACGAAAAGCGCCGCCAGCAGCAAACGTATCGGCGTCGTAAATTTTGCCGCGAGCCCTAGCGACAGTATGAGTGGGTCGTTGGAGGGCCCGGTGTGAAAACTGACCATCAGCATCACGAAGGACGCCACAAACGCCAACCGCAGCGCGCGACGCTCCTGTTCCGTGGGCACCACGCCCGTCCGGCGCGCAAACATCATCAACAATCCGAGATTTTGTCCGGTGTAGTGCCACGGACTCCAACAGATGTACAACGTGAAAATCCAAGGAAGCAGCGGGTACCAAAGATGCGCAACTAATCCCGTGACCGCCAACAGCAGCGCCACGTGCACCGTAAAGAACCGGTATTTTGTGAATTCATCATAGGAGTGATAGGCCCGGTAAATCGTGGCCATAAAATGTGGGTAATTAAAGAGCAGCGCCAGAAAATAGAACGCGAAAGACCACGTGGCTGGCGTAAACCGGCCCGTGTATGTGGTCAATATCAGTAGCGGCGCAGACCACGCACCGCACCCGACGATCAAGTCGAGCCACGGGCCATAAACCCAAGGCTGTTTAGGGCCGCTATTTGGCCCCAGTTCGGACGCAGCGCCAGTATCCGCGGGCATGGTAATTGTTGACGACATACCTTTTCAGGTTAGCGCATCGTGATGCGTCCACACCGCTACGGAAAGTCTAAAACTGCGGATTGGTAACCTGGCCTACACCGCACGCTGCTCGGCCTACGTTTATTGGCTCAAGGGGGGACTGCGTGGCGTTGGCAAGCAGGCTGAAATTTCAAGGCGAAACGTGATATACGCATTAACGGATTCGCCCGCATCTAACCGGAAGTAGAAGAATAGGAGAATCAGATGAATTATCAAAAGAGGCTCGCAAGTGTAGGAGTGTTCGTCGTAACGCTCTTGCTGATGTGCGGTGGATGGGCCCAGGCACAATCCAAAAGTTCCTCGGGAAACGCTACATTTACCGTAACTGCCGTATCGAAGAAAGAAGCACCACCTCCGATCTCGAAAGATGATGTGCAGTTGTCCTTCGGAAAAGAGCGCAAGCAGATTGCCGACTGGAAAAAAGGCGACAAGCTCTTCCTGGCCATCCTAATTGACGATTCGCTCGACAGCACTGCCGCAAGCCAATGGCAATACCTGAAAGAGTTCATTATGGCCCAGCCGCCCTCTACGATGATCGCGATCGGCTATCTCCGCAATAACACCACCATGGTCGCCCAGGATTTTACGGACAATCATGAACTTGCTGCGAAGGCCCTGCGCATTCCTATGGGGCTCGGTGCCATTGGCTCCAGTCCCTACCTGGCCATGATCGACATGCTAAAGCGTTGGCCCTCGGGCGCCCAGAATCCAAATGCTCGTCAATCCCTATTGCTCATCAGTTCTGGTATCGACTATTTCCGCGGCGGCGGATTCGGACCCTTCTATCCTGATCTGGATCCGCTCATCCAACGCGCGCAGCGGCAGAACACCAATATCTGGAGCGTTTACTACCCCAGCGCCGGCCATCGTGGCCGTTCCTTCTTCTTGCTGAATAACGCCCAAACCAATATTGACAAGCTCTCCGAAGACACCGGAGCCGAATCCTATTTTCTTGGCTCCGGAATGCCCGTCTCCCTCAAACCGTACTTCGACGAAATTGGTCAGCATCTCAGCAATCAATATCTGCTGACCGTTGCCGGAGGTGGTGGTGCTAAGGGCAAATACCAGAGCGTTAAGGTGAGAACCGAAGTTCCGGACGTGGAATTGATCGCGCCGGCAGCCATCTACCTTCCAAAATCCGGCGAATAGAATAGTTTTATCTCTTTCCAAAAGACGCTCTGACTTCGGTTGGGGCGTTTTTTTTTGGCTGCCAGGCTTGTCAGCCGGATGTTCACGCGCTACACTGCGCCATCGGCGTCATTCGGGAGAGAAGCTCAACATGAATCGATTTAAATGGGCATGTTTCGTAGCATTCGCGATTGCTGCTAGTTCCTCCCTGCTTCGAGCCAATCCCGCGGATGATCCCGAAATTGTCTTGACCAATGGTTGGAAGGTTCAATCTTCGGCAAAGGCGAACGGCAGTGGCGACCAGATTTCATCCGCTACGTTCCACACCACCGGCTGGTATTCAACTTCCATTCCAAAAACCGTCTTCGCCGTTTTGGTCGAAAACGGCGTCTATAAAGATCCTTACTTCGGAATGAATCTGCGCTCCGTTCCTGGCGTGGAATATCCCATCGGCGGCGAGTTCGCCAACTTGGATATGCCGGCGAACAGCCCCTACGCCGTGCCTTGGTGGTATCGCGACGAGTTCGAAGTTCCCAAACGCTTCCAGGGGAAACGCCTGTGGATGGGCCTTCACGGAATTAATTACCGCGCAGAAATCTGGATCAATGGGAAAAAAGTCGCCGGTTCCAATGAAGTTGTCGGCGCCTTCCGCCGTTTTCGTTTGGACGTTACTCCCTACGTACACTCCGGCCAGAAAAACGTCATCGCGATCGCCGTATCCGCACCACAAGCCGGAGAACTCGGAATCACTTTTGTCGACTGGAATCCCGCGCCGCCCGATAAGGAAATGGGCATCTGGCAGGAGATAACTCTACGTGCGCGTGGCAACGTAGCGGTGCGCTTTCCTTTTGTAGAGACCAAGCTCGATTTGCCCGGCGCAACCAAGGCCCATTTAACCGTGCGCGCCGAACTGCAAAACTCTTCCGAAGCATCCATCAAAGGCGTTCTGCACGGCAAGATCACTGGCGCGGCGAAGCCCATCGAATTCACCCAGCAAGTTGAACTCGCAGCGAACGAAACAAAAGAAATTGTCTTCAATCCGGATAATTCCGTATCTCTAAACGTCGACAATCCCAGACTCTGGTGGCCTTATCAGATGGGCCAGCCTTATCTTCACCATCTCTTGCTCGAATTCTCTTCCAACTCTGGCGGAGTCTCTGATACGGCGGAAACTTCCTTCGGTCTTGTGCAAACCGAATCCGAACTGACTCCCGATGGCTACCGCTTATTCAAAGTGAACGGCAAACCCGTACTCGTTCGCGGCGCTGGCTTTACACCCGACATGATGCTGCGCGTCGACAAGTCACGCCGCGAGGCCGAATTCCGCTACGTTAAAGAAATGGGTATGAACACCATTCGTCTCGAAGGCAAACTCGAAGACAATGACTTCTTTTCCCGCGCCGATCGCGAAGGCCTTCTAGTCATGGCCGGATGGTGTTGCTGCGACGCTTGGGAAAAGTGGGACAAGTGGGGCGACGAGAATCGAACCGTTTCCGTCTCAGCGCTGCGCGACCAACTGCTCCGCATGCGCAGTCATCCCAGCGTCCTTGTCTGGCTCAACGGCAGCGATAATCCTCCGCCTCCCGAACGCGAGAAGGCCTACCTCGAAGTTGAAAAGCAAACCCATTGGCCGAAGCCCGTCATCTCCTCGGCCACCGCCAAAAAAACCGAAGTCACCGGCGACAGTGGCGTGAAAATGAGCGGCCCCTACGATTACGTTTCACCCAACTACTGGCTGGTCGACACCAAGGCCGGTGGCGCTTATGGATTCAACACCGAAACCAGTCCCGGCCCCGCCGTGCCGCCCCTCGAAGGCCTGCAGGAAATGATTCCCGCAGACAAACTTTGGCCCATGAACGAATTCTGGAATTTTCACGCCGGTGGTGGCGAATTCAAAGATATTCATCTCTACGCGAATGCACTCGAAGGCCGCTATGGCCCCGCAAAAGATGCCGCCGATTTCGCATGGAAGTCGCAAGCCGTCACCTACGAAGGTGAACGCGCCATGTTCGAGGCTTATGGCCGCAATAAATACCAATCGACCGGCGTGATTCAGTGGATGCTTAACAATTCGTGGCCGGGCTTAATCTGGCATCTCTACGACTATTCGCTCCGCCCCGCCGGTGGATACTTCGGCACCAAAAAAGCTCTCGAACCCGTCCATGTGCAATTTTCCTACGACGACCGCAGCATTGCCGTAGTGAACGGCACGCAAGACCCACAGAAAGCCTTGCGCGTGGTCGCCAAAATGTACGACCTCTCCATGCACGAACTGTACAGCAAAGAAGGCGCCACCGAAGTTGCGTCTGACGGTGTTGCCAAAGTATTCGTGATTCCGGAGCCTACTTCCGACAGTCCAACCTACTTCTTGAATCTGCAGCTCTATCGCAGCTCAGGTGAACTGATCAGTCGAAATTTTTATTGGCTCTCCACCAAGCCCGACGTTCTGCAATTCGACAAAACGAAGTGGTACTACACCCCGCTCGCATCCTACGCCGACCTGACGGGATTACAGCAGTTGCCGAAAATTTCCGTCAACGCCTCGGCAAAATTTCACGAAACTGGCGACGAAACTGCTGGCTTCGTCACCGTGGAAAATCCCACCAAAAGCCTGGCATTCCTCGTGCGTTTGCGATTGCTGAAAGGCGCTGACGGCCCAGAGATCCTTCCCGTCTTCTGGGAAGACAATTACTTGTCGTTATTACCCGGCGAGAAAAGGGAAGTCGCCGTTCATCTTCGTAAGAGTGACATCGGCTCGGCCAAGCCCGTGCTGGCCGTCGACGGCTTCAATGTCACTTCGAAAGCTGCTCACTGAGCAGTCAAAAAAAAAGCAGTCAAAAAAAACGAGCCTAGACGCTCGCTGTTGAATCGCGAATCACCAATTCTGGATGCAGCTTCTGCGACACCACGCTCCAGTCGCGGTTCTCATGGCTCGCTTTGATCGCTTCCATAACGATATTTACCGCCGCGCCCCCCATTGTTTCCAACGGCTGACGCACTGTCGACAGTGCAGGCGCCGATAAGCCAGAAATCGCCACATCATCGAACCCGATCACCGAACACTCCTCCGGCACGCGAATTCCTGCTTTGGTCAGCGCCCGCATCGCTCCCAGTCCCGTCAAATCGTCGAACGCCAGCAACGCCGTAAATTTCTTTTTGCTCTTCAGCAATTCCTCGGTCAGTCGGTATCCGTTCTCGAATCCAGAACTCGCGTCGAACACATCCGGTAGCTGCAGCACGAGCCCTGGTTCTAGATCCAGTTTCACCGATTGCGCAAATTTCTGAATTCCACGCCAGCGCGGCCCGCTATCAATCAACCGTTTCGGGCCGCGAATGGCGGCAATTTTTCGGTGCCCCAACTGATGGAGATGCTCCAGGGCGAGCCGCGCTCCCGTTTCGTTATCCACCATCACCGAACTCACTCGCTTGCCGGGTATTTCCCAGCCAATCGTTGCCGCCGGCACCTCGCGCTTATTCAAATCGGCCAACACATGAATATCTACGAACAACCAGTTCGCCACCACGATCAGCGCGTCCACATGCCGCTCCAGGAGCATTTCCAAATAGCGCTCGAAGCGATCGCGCTGGTTGTGCGCATCGGCAAAAATCGGCAAATACCCAATCGGGTACAGCGCATTTTCAATTCCGCGAAGTATCGGCGTGCAGAACGGGTCCGTCACATCAAACAACATCACGCCAATACTCTGGCTCCGTTTGCTACGCAAAAAACGCGCCATCGCATTCGGCCGGTAGCCCAGTCGCTTGGCAGTTTCTTCAATGCGTTGTCTTGTAGTGGTGGCGATATACCGTGCGAGCGGAGCGTTGTTCAGGACAATGGAGACAGTAGCGGAAGAAAAGCCGGTGGCTTCTGCGACATCGCGCATCGTCACCAGCCGGCGTTTCCCTTCGGGTTTCTTCATGAGGGCTCCTGGCGAGCCCCATCATCGTTCCAGAGCACTGCGGATTGCAATCCGAAACCGCGCGGAATCATTCCTCGGGAGGCATCTCAAACGAGAGTTGCTGCTGGAAGCCTTTTGTCTTCCAGATTCCAAACGCGATTCCCGCGGCCATCCAGATCGATCCCACAATAATCGCCGGACGACTCAAGTTGATCCAGAGTCCGAAGCAGATCAGGAATCCAAGCACTGGGGGTATCAAGAAACTCAGCTTCTTCTCCGGTGCGCGCACGTAATAACGAAGGAATGCTGCCACATTTACGCCCATGAACGCGATGAGCGCCCCAAAATTCAGCATTTCCGCGCCCAATCCGTACGCCTCGCCGCCATTCATGATCTTCCCAAACAAATCCCACGTCAGATGTGCTGTTCCCAACGAATACGTTTTGAAGCCCGCGACAATTTCCAGCAGAAAGGCCCCAATTAGCGCGACCGCGCCAACCAGAAAAACGTTGTTGCGGGGAACTCGGCTCTTCGCATCCACCGCGCCAAAAAATGATTTGGGCAGGGCATTGCTCCGTCCCATTCCGTACAACAACCTTGCCGCGCCGATCTGTGCACCCAGTCCCGATCCAAAATTCGCCAGCAGCAGCGTGAATCCCACAATCGGGAATAAAGGTGCCCAGGCGCGCCCTGCAACGTAGGAATAAGCCGTATTTACATCAGGAAACGGCTCCGAAGCCGGCCAGATCAGCTGTGCCACATACACTTCGATCGCCGAGAGAACTCCAATCACCACGCACGTCAATACCGTAGCCAACAGAATATTCCGCCTGGGATTCTCTGCTTCCTCTGAAAGCGTCGAGATCCCGTCGAAACCGATGTACGTCAGTACCGCTATTGACGTGCACCCGAACAGCCCCGCCATCGTAAATGTTTTTGGATCGTAGAATGGCCGCGTGTAATACGCTGCGTCATGCGGTGCTCCAAAAATGTATCGTGCCGCCGCCACGAATATCGCCACCACCACCATTCCCATCAATATCGCCATGCCCGTATTGATTCGCGCCGATGTTTTTATTCCACGAATATTCAGGAGCGTGAACACAATCACGAAGAAAATCTTCCAGATCCACGGCGCTACTCCGGGCGCGAATTGACTCGCTTGCCCAGCGCACCACACCGTGCAGATCAGCGGGTTCAGCATGTAGTCCATCACCATGCTCCATCCCGTCACATAGCCGACAGCCGGATTTACTTCCTGCGCCACGTAGGTAAACGCCGACCCCGCGCTGGGGTAAGCCCGAGCCATTCGCCCATAGCTGATCCCGGTAAACAGCATCGCCACCATGGCGATCAGCAACGCCGTTACCACGTGACCGCGACCGCGGTCGCTCAGCACTCCAAACACCGACATAGGCGCAACCGGTTGAATAACAATGATGCCGTACAGGATGAGGTCGGAAAGTGTGAGAGACCGCCGAAGGCGTGGCCCTGGTGTCGTGATGGTGCTCGCGTCTGCGCTCAAGCACCTCTCCTTTTTGCTGGGCGGTTGCTGCGACTAGACTCCAGCACCACCGCGCGTGTCAGATTTGGCGGCGCGTCTGGATTCAGACCCTTGCGCAAGCCCACCGCCGTTCCCAGTAGATGTGCGGGAATTGCGGTCACAGCGTATCGTGCAAATTCCGGTCCGTCTAGCTCCAGTTCAATCAACAAGTCAGTGTGTTTCCTAAGTTCAGGAGTCGCCCGATTCGTTATCACGCAAATCGCGGCTCCCAATTCCTTCAATTCGCGGGCCAAAACCGTTTCCGCCTCCGCGGCGGCATCCGACATGAAAATAGTAATCAGCGTCTCCGGCCCGGCAATCGAACGCGGCCCGTGCCGGAATTCCAGCGAGTGATAGACCTGTGCATACGACGCGGACATCTCCGTTATCTTCAAGCCAGCTTCCTGCGCCAGCCAGTAATGCGCGCCCTGACCCAGAAAAATATAATCTGCAAATTTCCGCTTACTAGCGAAGTCGCGAATTTTCTGCGCCTGCGCATCCAGCCAGATCTGCCCCTCTCCCGGCAGTTGATCTAACGCGGTGGAGAGTAGATTGTCGCCAATGAACTGCAATGCCAACCGCTGAAACGCCAGCAGGATCGCGGTGAACGACCTCGTCATCACCGTGCTCTTCTCGTCCGCCCAACCCAGCTTGAATGTGTGCGTGCACAGCTTCTCCAGCGGGCTGTCTGGATTGCAGGTCACTCCCAGGGTTTGTACCGTTTTGTGTCTCTGCAGCAATTCCGCCGCGCGCAGCACCTCCGTCGTCTCTCCCGACCGTGACATCAGCACAATCTGCTCGGCGCCAATTCGCCGCAGCGTCTCCTCCGGTGCGAAGAGCAGCTCAGAAGCGGGTACTCCGGTCGCTGGTATGTAGAATTGCTTGGTCCAAAGCGCGGCAATCAGCCGCGATAGGTAGTAGCTCGAACCGCAGCCGACAAACAGCCACGGACTACGCGGCGAAAATGTGTCCGCAAGATGCTCCAGCGTCTGCGAACTCTTCAGCTGCCTTTCCGTCTCGCTCCAGATGCTGGGCTGCGAGAGGATTTCGCTCAGTGTGTACTGTCCTGGAGTTGCGGCCTTTTTGGACGCAATGGTTTGGATCTTTGCTGTGGGCTTGGGCAATGCACGGCTCCTCTTATTGAAACGTTTCAATAGACGCTATTTTGCGAAATTGCGGCCTCCCGCGCAAGTCCAATTTCTGCCCGGTCGCTACATGCGTTTCGCGAAGCGCTCTCATAACAACTTGCCCGATGCGGACCCGGCTCTGGGAGAAATACCGCTTCCGCGTCTTTTTTTCCTTCACCCGCCTGTACTCACGTACAGGAAAGCCATTATCCACAGCGGGTATCTCTTCGCGTACACTCCCCCAACTTACATCGCACCACATCGTACCCAAATCGCGTCTAATAGGAGAAAGAACAATCGGTCTCCAGTCGGCCGCTTAAGGGTTCCCAGAATGGGCGAGTTTGCCCTCATTATCGACCGAAAGAATGTTCGCCGTGTTCTGCTGCACGCCAGCGGTTTACTGCTCATTTTCCTGGCGGCTACATGGCTACGCCAAGTTTCCCTTCGTCCCGACCCCATCCTCCAGGGCTACCTGCAAATTACTACCGGCTTATTCGCCTTCGTCTTCGCAGCCGTCGCCTTGGTCCGCTTTCAAGGCACCCAAGACCGTATTTCCCTGATTTTAGGCTCCGGCTTCCTGCTTTCCGGTCTGACGCTCACTGCCTCCAGCATTCTGTTTTTCCAGCTGATCCATGAATCCAGAACCTGGTTTCTGTGGGCTCCTGTTGCCTGGTGGATCAGCCGACTTCTAATTGCATTGCTTTTTGCCGTGGCCCTGCTGGTCGAGCATTTCCTGCCGCGCTCGCGTCATCCGCGTCTGGAAATCGCAGGAGCTCTATTCTCGGTTCTTGCCCTCACCTATTCCATCACCGCAGTCTTGCGCAAGCTTCCCCCCGAGGTTTCGGGACATCCCGAATCCATTATTCCGAATCCGTTGCATTTGCTGCCGGCCGTAATTTTCCTGATTGCTTTAGTAGGCTACCGCCGCCGCCGCTATTTGATGGATTCGGCTTTCGATCGCTCCATTTATATTGCCGTCTGGTTGAATCTCGCCGCACAGCTCGCCGCGTGCCAATCTGTCCGCCTCCTCGATGGTCCTTTCGTGTTTGCTCAGGCCATGAATGTGATGAGCTATGTTGTGCTACTGGCTGGCTCGTTGCTGGACAGCGCCCGCGTCTTTGAACAGGTACGCCATCTCGCAGCCAGCGATCCTCTCACCGGCTTGGCAAACTACCGCAAATTGCTGGATGTTCTCGACACAGAAACGGAACGCACTCTCCGCACCGGCCGGCCCTTTGCCGTACTGCTCCTAGATCTGGACGGACTGAAGCGTATCAATGACACCCACGGACATCTGGTCGGCAGCCGAGCCTTGTGCCGCGTCGCTGATATCCTGCGTGTTCACTGCCGCGCCATCGATACCGCCGCTCGTTACGGTGGCGATGAGTTTGCCGTGGTCTTGCCCGAAGCTCGCGAAGAAGAGGCTCAGCGCGTCGTTTCCCGCATCCACGAAACACTCGCCACCGATCAGGAAGAGCCTCCCATCTCGGCCAGCATCGGTGTTTCGGTTTATCACGGTGAAGGTGAACGCGTCGAAAAGCTGTTGAAAGAAGCTGACATGAACCTGTATCAGGAAAAGGCTCGCCGCAAAGGCGTCACCAAGATTACCGACACCTCGCGCCGGAGATTGAATAAGGGCTGATTGCCGTTAGACTGAAGTTGTCTCGAAATCCCAACACAACGGAGAGGAACTAGTAGACCGCGCGCTTTTGCTGCGTTGCTTTGGTCTCTAACGAGAATCGTGGCTCTGGCTTACCCTCACCGCAGATTTGCGCCGCCAGATACTCTCCGAACGCGGGCCCGTGCTTGAATCCATGGCCCGACCCGCCGCCCGCCAGCCACACATTTTCGAACTCTGGATGGCGGTCGATCAGAAAATCACCATTCGACGTGTTTTCGTACTGGCACACCCGCGTCTCCGTAATCGGGGCATTTTTTAGGGCAGGGAAGCGTCGCGCCACATACTCACGCGCCCACGCCGCACCTTCCGTACTCGGCACTCGTGACTGCGTATCTGGGTCGACGTGCTCTCCGTGCGCATCGCGAGCGAACTTCAACCCGCGGCTTTCGATGTCCGGCATGCCGTACACCAAATCTCCCTGAAACAGCCACGTCGGAAGTTGTGGCGCCGCGAACCGCGTGTCCCCGGCGGGACAGCCAAAGAAAAACACTTCCTGCCGCGTGGGGAAGATGCGCGAACCCAGCACCTCCGGAAAAATCTTGCCCAGCCACGCGCCACACGCAAAAACAAACTGCCCCGCCGAAATCCTCTCACCACTCGATGTTTCAATCTGCTCAACACGTTTCCTGTAGCCACTCGGCGTCGTCACCTGTGTGATCTCCATCTCCACCCCGTGCTTCACACTGTCCCGTACCACGCGGGCCACCGCCCGCCTGGCCAGCAGCACTCCGCTCTCTGGTTCCAGCACCGCTTCCGTAATTCCATCCATATTTACCTGCGGGTAGCGCTTTTCCAGCGCGCCGCGGTTCAGCACTTCAAACTTTACATCGCATCGTTGCAACGTCCTCTTCGATGCATTCAATTGCGCATCATTAGCCCCAGCCAGCCACAGCACTCCCGTCTGCAAAAACAACGGCTCGCCCGTTGCAGCAAACAATTCCTTCCATTGCACTAGGGACTGCTGCGACCATCGCGTGTAAATCTCATCCGCCCCATACCCCATGCGAATGATCCGCGATTCTCCACCCGAAGACGCCCGCGAATGCGCCGCCCCATACGCATCCACCAACAGAACACGTTGTTTCCGTTGGCGCGCCAGATGCCAGGCCGTCCACGATCCAAACACACCCGCGCCTACCACGACCGTGTCGAATGTTCTACCGGTCGCCATCTTTAGACATTCGCGAGGCTTTTCGCCCAGTGGGACAAGTGATTTAGAGATTCGGTGTGTGTAGGATCCAAGTGAAGCGGCGTAATCGACGCCTCGCCCGCAAAAACAGCTTCATAATCCGAGCCTTTATCTACTTTTTCTCCATCAATCCGCTGCTCGCTCAACCAGAAATACGGCCGACCCTTTGGATCTGCGCCCTCACGCAAAACGTTTCGCGTAATCTTTTTTGACTGCCGCGTAAACCTTACGCCGCCCTTCCAGGTTTCCGGCACATTGATGTTCAGCAGTACCTGCGCCGGCAATCCTTCCTTCAAAATAAGTTCCGCCGCTCGCCGCGCCAGTTGTGCCGACGGCCCAAAATTCGCTTCCGCCCTCTTCGAGCAGAGCGACATTGCCAGCCCCGGCACATGGTGAATCACCGATTCCCGCGCCGCGCCCACCGTTCCCGAGTAGTAGACGTTCTCTCCCAAATTCGCTCCATGATTGATCCCCGAAATCACCAGGTCCGGCGCCTGCTTCAGCAATTTATGCAGTGCCACAATCACGCAATCCGCCGGCGTTCCATCAATCGCCCATTCGTGCTC
This sequence comes from Candidatus Acidiferrum sp., assembly GCA_036491775.1. GTDB lineage: Bacteria > Acidobacteriota > Terriglobia > Acidiferrales > UBA7541 > Acidiferrum. The sequence continues at coordinate 2,977 of DASXBH010000092.1, read as the reverse complement.
AGCAATCTTGTGGCACACAATCGGCTGTCGCAGCGTCAACGATTGCGCCGCCCCACTTCGTTCCCAACTCGGCGCTACAATATTCACGTGCGCAAAATCCCGTAACTCTTCCGCCAGCGCCCGCAAGCCCGCCGCCTGATACCCATCATCATTCGTCAGCAATACATTCGGTTTTTTCACGTTAAGAAACACCCCGGCCTGTACATTCTAATCGCAATCGCCATTCGCACTGGATTGGTCCTGAGGGAAAGATGGTCGGGACGACTGGATTCGAACCAGCGACCTCACGCACCCCAAGCGTGCGCGCTACCAGGCTGCGCTACGTCCCGACCGCAACACCCGCAAATCGCGGCTGTTCAAGCACTTTCAAGGCTATCACTTGCCTTCGAGCAGCGTCAAGAAACTGCGCAGCGAATCTCGCAAATCCAGCAGCAATTTTCGGTTCAATTGCGGCGTAACTGCTTCCAAAGTATTGAACGCCACCAGATCCACTCCGCCCGTTTCTGTAGCGCCACCGTTTTCCAGATCGCGCAGATGCCTCCGCGCCCCCGCGATCGTGAAGCCTTCGTCGTAAAGCAACCGCTTAATCTTCAGCACCAGGTCCACATCTTCCTGTCGATATAACCGGTGCCCCCGCGAACATTTCACCGGTTGCAGCATCGGGAACTCGCTCTCCCAATACCGCAGCACAAACGGCTTCAGGTCCGCAACGCGGCTTACTTCTCCAATTCGATAGAGTTTGCCATCTTCTTCAGAAAGGCTGGCTGCGGCTGCGCTGCTCATCTCGGGTATACCTGCGTCATTTTATGTGGCCGGGACAATTCCATCGTAGGCGAAAACGCCGCCATGTCAACGCTCTTTGTCTTCCTTGTCTCGGTCCTTCGAACGCTCCCGAGCCTGTGTGCGGTCTTCCTGTTTGCGCAGTCGCTGAATAAATCGCACCGGCGTTCCGATGAAATTCCACTTGGCGCGCAGTTGATTCTCCAAAAACCGCTCGAAACTGAAGTGCAGCGGTTTTTTCTGGTTGGTGAACAGCAAAAACACTGGCGGCGCCACTTTCGCCTGCGTGATGTAGTAAATCCGCACTGGCCGCGCCTTCGGATTCGACGCCCGATCGAGGTCCACTTCTTCCTTCAGCCAGCGATTCAGCTCGCCCGTAGAAATCTTCCGCTGGCGCGCCGCTGCAACTTGATCGATCAACGGATATAGCTTCTGCGTGCGCTCCCCGGTCTTCGCCGAAAGAAACACAATCGGCGCGTAGCTCAAAAATTTAAACTTTTCCTGCACCATCTTTTCGTATTCGAACAGCAATTTACCCCTATCAATCTCGGGCTGTGTGCCGGCACCCTGTGTGGCCTTCTTCTCCTTACCTTTCGCAGTCCGAGCATGCGTATCAGCGGCGCGCTGCGCCGCTTCCACCGCCAAATCCCACTTATTCACCACGATAATTACCGAACGTCCCGATTGCTCAGCCGTACTCGCGATGGTCGCATCCCCACCGGTAACGCCCTGTTCGCCGTCAATTACCAGGATGGCCACATCCGCGCGTTCCAGTCCGCGTTTCGCCATCACTACGCTGAGCTTCTCGGCCACCAGGTTGGTTTTCCCCTTGCGGCGAATCCCGGCCGTATCCACAAATCGATAAATCTTGCCTTCGTGCACCACTTCCGTGTCTACGCTGTCCATCGTCGTCCCGGGAATCGGCGAAACGATCGAGCGCTCTTCGCCCGCCATGCGATTCAGCAGCGTCGACTTGCCCACGTTTGGCCGGCCAATAATCGCAATCTCAGTTTCCTTCTTCTCTTCCGGCTCATCTTCCGCCGCGTTTCCATGCATTTGCGCCAACGCCGCATCCAGCAAATCGTCCACGCCAGTGCCATGCTCAGCCGCAATGGGAAACACCGGCACGCCAATTTTGTGAAACGGCGCCGCATTCCCGTGCTGCAGTTGCGAATCGATCTTGTTTACCGCTACCACAAATGGCTTGCCCGTCTGTCGTAAATGTCGCGCCAACTCCTCATCTAGCGGCGTCAATCCCTGGTCACTATCTACCACCAGCACCAGCAGCGCGGCATTGTCGATCGCCACTCGTGCCTGCCGGAAAATTTCCGTCGGTATCACTGCCTTATCGTCAGGAACGATTCCGCCCGTATCCACCACTTCCAACACCCGGCCCCGCCACTCCGCCTTGCCATAAATGCGATCGCGCGTGATTCCCGGCTCGTCGGTAACGATCGCCCGCCGGGTGCCGGTCAGCCGATTAAATAACGTGGACTTGCCGACATTCGGCCGTCCGACTATTACCAATGATGGGAGCTTTTCTGCCATGGGGTCACAAGGATTACAGTTTGTTTTCGCCGTTATTATGCAAACTTCCAATGTAGCGCAGTATCGCCCAACTAGCGAGCTTCCCACCCTCACAACTCGCATTGCCCCTACGTCCCTACCGATCCACTCTCCTTTCGAGCACGCTCATCGCCAGAACAGCTTGATTCCAATCATTTACCTGAGTACTGTTCTCAGTAACAGGTGTAATCGTGTCCTCAGTCGCTTCTCGGGGGAAGCGTCTGAAGCATTCTCGCTTCGCGAGAGGCACTCAAAAATGTTTAAGGGAGAAGCAAATGAACAGGTCTATCCGCAACCTGAGCATGCTCATCTTTTTGTTCGCCGCACTGATTCTTACTAACCCTTGGAACGCTAACGCCCAAACTTTTCGCGGAACCATTCTCGGCGCCGTCACCGATTCTTCCGGCGGCGCTGTCCCCGGTGCCACTGTCACCGTAAAAAATAACGACACCGGCCTGACCCGTACCGTCACCACCACCGATGACGGCAGTTACGCCGCTCCAGAACTCCCCATCGGCAACTACACCGTCACCGTAGAAAAGAGCGGCTTCAAACTCGCAGTCGTCAACGATATTCGCGTCGAAGTTTCCAGCGAACGCCGCGCCGACTTCACTCTTCAGCCCGGCCAACT
>DASXBH010000091.1:0-10768 GCA_036491775.1 Candidatus Acidiferrum sp. | reverse complement strand
GTGATGGGGACCGGCACGCACGGGGCGCACGGGTCAACGCTCGGCGCGATCATGGTTTTGGTGGGCGCGCTGGCCTGGTCGATCGGGATTATTTATTCGCGAAAATCGAGGCTATCGGGAAGTCCGCTGCTGTTATCGGCGCTCTCGTTGTTGTCGGGCGCGGTGATGCTGCTGACCGTTGGCACGCTGGCCGGTGAGGCGAAAGGTTTTTCGATCGCGCAGGTGACACCACGGTCTTGGGTGGCGCTGGCATACCTAATTATTTTCGGCTCGGTAATCGCGTTTACGGCTTATAACTGGCTGCTGGAGCATTTTTCGCCGACGCTGGTGGCGACACACACCTACGTAAATCCCATCGTGGCGGTGCTGCTGGGCTGGGCGTACGGTGGCGAGCAAATTACGCTGCAAGTCGGAATCGCCACGGCAATGGTCGTAGGCGCAGTGGTGCTGGTGGATCGCGGCACCAACAAATTGCATCATCTGGCTTGAAATCTCATCAAATCGGTGGCTTGCGGGAGTCTGTGCTTGCTCCGGGCCTGTGGGTGTGGTGAACTGCGTTGGTAGCGCACAACCATGCTAGGGCAGAGAATCGGCCACTACCTGATTGAACAAAAGCTCGGCGAAGGTGGGATGGGCGTGGTGTATCGCGCCCGCGACGAGAAGCTGCAGCGTGCTGTGGCGTTGAAATTTCTGGGAATTCCGGCGATCAGCGGATCGGCGAGCCACGAAGAAGTCCTGCAAGAAGCTCGAGCCATTTCGGCGTTGAATCATCCAAACATCTGCACGGTGTATGAAGTGGGGGAGTGCGACGGGCATCCGTACATTGCGATGGAATTTGTGGAGGGGCGGCCACTCACGTTTGAGATTCCGTCGACGGGGCTTTCGCAGGCGCAAGTGGAGCGGTATGGAATGCAGTTGGCGGATGCGCTGGCGCATGCGCACAGCCGCGGGGTGATTCACCGCGACCTGAAATCAGGGAATGTAATGGTGACGCCGAGCGGGCGGCTGAAGGTGCTGGATTTTGGGATTGCGCGGAGGATCGAGCCGGGCGGGGGAAATGACACGACGCGCTTCGATCAGTCGTGGGAAGCGCAGCACACGTTTACGGGGACACTGCCGTACATTGCGCCGGAGGTGCTGAAGGGGCAGGAGGCGGACGAGCGCAGCGACATTTGGTCGTTGGGAGTTCTGCTGTATGAAATGGCGGCGGGAATGCGGCCGTTTCGAGGAGCGACTGCTTACGAACTAAGTGCCTCGATTCTACGCGAGCCAGCGCCGGCGATTACCCAACCTATGCCTCCGGTGTTGCGGGCGGTAATTGATAAGTGCCTGGATAAGGACCCGGGGCAACGGTATCAGCAGGCAGGAGAAGTGCGGGCGGCGCTGGAGACGGCGGGAACGATTTCGCGAACGAATGATTACCTGCTGACGACTACGCAGAGGCTAGTACCAAAGAGATTTTTGACCAGCCGCAACGTGGCGTTTCTGTGTTTTCTTGCGGTGCTTGGGGTGCTCGGAGCGTACTGGGCGAATAAGAAGAAGATATGGAAGCCTGCGACGTCAACTCCTGGCGCGATTCAGTCGATTGCGGTGTTGCCGCTGGAGAATCTGTCGGGAGATAGTTCACAGGACTATTTTGCGGATGGAATGACTGATGCGCTGATCACGGAGCTTTCGCAGATCAAGAAGTTACGGGTGATTTCGCGGACGTCGGTGATGCAGTACAAGCAGACGCGCAAGCCGATTCAGGAGATTGCACAAGAGTTGAGTGTGGATGCGGTGGTGGAAGGCTCGGTGATGCGCGCGGGCAACCGGGTGCGTATTACCGCGAAGCTGATTCAAACCAACGTGGAAGGCACGCTGTGGGCCGATAATTTCGAGCGCGACTACACCGACGTGTTGGCTTTGCAGAGCGATGTGGCGAGCGCCATTACGCGGCGAATCCAAGTAGAGCTTTCCAGCGCGGAGCAGAACCAACTGGCACGGAGCCGGGCGATTGTGCCGGGGGCGTATGAAGCGTTCTTGAAGGGTCGCTACGAGTTGGCCAAGCGGACCAGTGAAGGATTTCTGTCTGCGGCAAATTATTTTCAGGCGGCGATCGATCAAGACGAGACGTTTGCGGCGGCTTATGCGGGCCTGGCGGAAGCGTATCTGCAGATGAGCAACGATGATTTGCGTTCGCCGCTGGAGATGATTCCAAAGGCCAAGGCGGCGGCCGCGAAGGCGCTGCAACTGGACGAGCATTTGGCGGAGGCGCATACGTCGCTGGCGGCGATACGGTTTTATTCGCTGGAGACGGAGGGAGTGGAGAGCGAGTTTCGAAGGGCGATCGCGTTGAACCCCGGATTTGCGCAAGGGCTGCACTGGTATGCGTTGTTTCTAGCAGCGCAGGGGCGCAAGGAAGACGCAATTACGGAGATCCGGCTGGCGCGGGATATCGATCCCAAGTCTTCGATCATCAACGCGAATGTGGGCTGGTGTTATTACCTGGGCCGAGATTATGACCGCGCGATTGAAGCAGAAAAAATGACCTTGCAGATGGATCCGGGGTTTGGCATTGCGTATGGATATCTGGGGCAGGCGTTTTTGGAAAAGGGGCAGTACGAGGAAGCGATTGAAGCGTTCCGGCGTTTTGTGTCGTTGGAACCTGGAGATCTGGCGCGAAAGGCGGAGCTGGCAAACGCGTATGGAAGGGCCGGAAAACGGAAAGAGGCGGAGGAAATTGTGGCGGAGCTGGAGAGCAGGAAGAAGGAGAGTTATATCTCGCCCTACGATTGGGCCAAGGTTTACGTGGGATTGGGCGAAAAGAAATTGGCGTTAGATTGGCTGGAACAGGCGTACGCGGAACGAAGTGGACGAGTAGCCAATTTGGCGATGCACCCGCAGTTTGTGTCGCTGCACGATGAGCCGCGGTTTCAGAAGATAGTGCAGCAACTGAAACAGCGAAATTAAGAGGCGGGCAGTGCCCGCGACTGAAGTTGTGTTCTTGACGAAGGCAAAGGGCTGCACTAGACTGCGCAGGCTCAGCGTGGTGGCGAGCACAGAACACCGTTGATGCAGGAATTTAGCACCTGTCCACGATGAGGAAAGAGAGAGTGTCATGCCAAAGAAAGTGAAACCGGTATCGCTGAAGGGGATCGTGAAAGCGATTGACGACGTGAACAAGCAGCTTACCGCCGCGAAGAAACTCGTCGATGCGGAAGACAAGCCACTGTTGGATGCAAAGATAAAGAAATTGAAGGAAATTAAAGGCGAAGTGGCGCTGGCGTGCCGCCACCTTTCGGTGATACCGCTCTAACACGCGGCGAGCCGGTGGGACTTGCGGAAAAAAAATCCGTGCGCTCTCGGACGAAGAAAGTAGTGCGGTACCAGCGATGCGCGTCGGTGGTTATTTACTGGCTCGGCGGTCGCCTGGTTTATGAGAATTTTGCGGTGGGCTCCAGAATCACCGCGGAGCCATTTGTTTGTTCGATGCTGGAGTTTTGCGGCGAAGGCCGTCCCCTCGCGGAAGTTCAATCACACCTGAAGCAATACGATAAAGAGTCAGTGCGGCGCACATTGGAAGAGCTGTGTGCGCATGGATTGCTGGAGCGGAGTGACCGGAAACGCGATGCTCGCGAAGTGGCGATGGAGGCTTGGCGAGACTGGAATCCGGCGGCGGGACTTTTCCATTTTTCGACCAAGGATACGGAATTTGCGGAGGATCCGTGGGCTCCGATGAGGGAGTTGCAAGAACGGGCGAAAACCGATCCGATGCCGTGGCCGGTGAAGAAATACGCAAAGTCAGCTCGGATAACGCTGGAGCGCGCGGCGGGTGAGTCGGAGTTTCCGCGGGTGCTGCAACAAAGGCGGACGTGGCGAAAATATTCGGAAGAGCCAGTGGAATTGAAGGACCTGGCGGCGACCCTACAACTCACTTTCGGGATTCAAAGTTGGGCGGATGTTCCGGGGCTGGGGAAGGCGGCGATGAAGACATCGCCGTCAGGTGGGAGCTTGCACCCGATTGAGGCGTATGTGATCGCGCGGCGAGTAAGAGGAGTAAAGAGCGGCGTGTATCACTACAATGCGGAGAAACATGAACTCGATCGTATCGGCGGTGGGTTGTCGCGAACTGATTTGCAGAAACTTCTGGGACACCAACATTGGTTCGCGAATACAGCTTTTCTGATCATGATGACCGCGGTGTTTGGGCGTACCCAATGGAAGTATGACTTCCCGCGGGTCTATCGCGCGGTACTGCTGGAGGCCGGACATTTGTGTCAGACGTTTTGCCTGACAGCGACGTGGCTGGGGCTTGCGCCATTTTGCACCATCGCGTTAAGCGATACGAAGTGGGAAAAGATCCTGGGAATTGACGGGATTCACGAATCGGTGATTTACGCTGCTGGAGCAGGGATGAAACCGCAGGATGACAGCGGAGCGCACATTGGGAAATTGAAAAAGGGTTCAGCCCCGAACCCAATCGTGTAGGGGCTGAACCCGATACGAACGAGGCTCAATTACATTTTTGCTATGGAAACGGAAGCGCGGGTAGTCTCCCAATCGATGTTCAAGTTGGCGCCATTCCCAGCTTTGTCGAAGGAGATGGTGAAATTCTCGACGGGCGAAGGAAGGGTAGAGGCCTTCATGTCGACGCGGGCGAGGTCGTCGGAGGGGCCGGGATAATCTGTGCCCCACTCGCCGGTCTTCTTGCTGATGATGAGGGTCCACTTGTCTTTGTTGGGAATGGTAAAGATGGTGTAGCTTCCCGCGGGCACATGAGTGCCGCCGACCATAATGGCGCCAGTAGTAACAAAGGTGGTGGATTCATTCGCGCCGGTGCGCCAGACCTGGCCATAGGGAGCGATTTCCTGACCGACATGGCGGCCCTTGAGTCGTGGGCTGGAATAATCGATGGTGATGCTGGTGCCGCCCAGATCAGCTTTAGCCGTGGCGGGTGGACTGGGCCGCTTGGACTTATCCTGCTGGGCGTGACAAGCAATGGCGAGCATGGTGAGTGTCAGAGCCATACACAGACCTGCAAAACTCTTAGGTGCGAAACGCATCGTAGTCTCCTCAGACATCTATTTTTTCCATGAACGAAATGTAAGGAAAAGCGGAAGCCACCTTACGTAGGCATTGAACAGGAAATGGGAAACGGTTGCAAGAGATAGCGAAAATCGCCGGAGCGCAAAGATTTCAGGAGCTTTACACTTAGAACACACATGTGTTAGTTTAGAAAGGTCGAAGAAAAGAGGAAAATTCAAGGGATGACGGTGAGGGGCACTTGAGCGACACCAAAGTAATGTTGATCGAACAATTCCGGACGCATGTAAAGGATACGGGATCGCCCGAAGTGCAAATCGCACTGTTGAGCGAACGGATCAACTATTTGACGTCGCATCTCAAGTCGCACGTGAAGGACCATGCATCGCGCCGGGGACTCATCATGATGGTGAATAAACGGCGGCGTCTGCTGGACTATCTGAATCGCCGGGATCCGGATCGGTATCACCAGATTGTGGAACGTCTTAGCCTGCGCAAGTAGCGGAGTGCCGGGTCAGAACCGGCAATACTTGCAAATTCACGAACGTACAAACTTTAAGAGAGTAGCGTCTGCGAGCCAAGGAATCGGCTGCGCGTGAGCGTCGTGGTGTATTTGCAGGTAAGAATCTCATTGTGGCGTACTTAGATTCGGCAAGCAGCTTTCGTTCCCAGGAATAACCAACCTTTTCTTCCAGCTCAGCGCGGGATGAACCTGCGTAGGAGCTCCTCGCACGAGGAGCCAAAGGAAGACACATATGTCTGAAAATAATCACATACCGGCACCGCATCAGGTGTCAATCGATGTCGGCGGACGTCCGCTGATTCTGGAAATGGGCAAGATTGCCCGCCAAGCCAATGGCGCGGTGACCGCGCGCTATGGAGACACCGTACTTCTGGTGTCGGCTTGCATGAATAACAAGCCAAACGATCGCGACTTTCTGCCATTGACTGTGGACTATCGGGAAAATACCTACTCGGCCGGTAAGATTCCGGGCGGGTTTTTCAAGCGCGAAGGGCGTCCAACGGAAAAAGAAATTCTGGTATCGCGGCTGATCGACCGGCCGATGCGTCCCTTGTTCCCGGATTCATGGCGGAATGAGACGCAAATCATTGCCATGGTGCTGTCGGCGGATAGCGACAACGATCCGGACGTGATCGCGGTGACCGCGGCTTCGGCGGCGGCGTATTGCTCGGACCTGCCATTTACGGATCCAATCGCGGCGGTTCGCGTCGGTTTGCTGGATGGACAGCTAGTCGCAAACCCAACCGTGGCCGAGCAGAAGGTCAGCAAGTTCAACATCGTGGTGGCTGCTACGGCGAACGGCATCGTGATGGTGGAATCCGGCGCGTTCGAAGTACCTGAAGAGAAAGTGGTGGAAGCGCTGGAATTCGGCCACGAACAGATCAAGAAGATCGTGGCGGGCATCAAGGAATTGCATGCGCAGATTAAGCCGACGAAGGTGGTAGTGGCGCCGCTGCCGTTCGATCAGGGCATTTACGACAGCATGAAGAAGAGCTACGGGGCGAAGTTGCAGGATGCGGTGAACACCGAAAAGCATCCGAAGAAGGAAAGCTATCACTTGGTTGATGCATTGCAGGAAGAAATCCTCAGCAAGGTTCCGGAGGATGATGAAGAGAAGCGCGCGCTGACCAAGCGTGCGTTTGAGCGTTTGCGTGAAGATATTTTCCGCGCCGAGGTTCTGAAGGCCAAGCGCCGTCCGGACGGACGCGCATTTGACCAGGTTCGGAAGATCACCTGCGAAGTGACGTTGCTGCCGCGCGTGCACGGCTCGGCGCTGTTTACCCGCGGCGAAACGCAAGCGTTGGCGACACTGACCCTGGGAACCAAGGAAGACATGCAGCGGCTGGACCTGCTGTTTGAGCAAGACACGTTCAAGCGCTTCATGTTGCACTACAATTTCCCACCGTTCAGCGTAGGCGAAGTGAAGCCGTTGCGCGGCGCAGGCCGCCGCGAAATCGGTCACGGAGCACTGGCGGAACGAGCGTTGGCAAATTTGTTGCCGCCCGAAGTTGAATTCCCTTACGCGATGCGCGTGGTCAGCGACATTCTGGAATCGAATGGTTCGTCTTCGATGGCAACGGTCTGCGGCGCTTCGCTGGCGCTGATGGATGCAGGCGTGCCGATGAAGGCACCGTGTGCGGGTATCGCCATGGGATTGGTGGTGGGCGATGACGGCACGTACTCGATTCTGACGGATATCGCCGGCGCGGAAGATCACTACGGCGATATGGACTTCAAGGTGGCCGGCACGCGCGAAGGTATCACGGCGCTGCAAATGGACATCAAGGTGACCAGCATCAGCATTCCGATGATGCGTGAAGCGTTGGCGCAGGCGAAGAAGGCCCGGCTGCAGATTCTGGACATCATGGAAGGAACTCTGAGCGCGCATCGCGAAACGATTTCGGCGTATGCACCGCGTTTGTACAAGTTGAGTATCCCGACGGACAAGATCCGCGATTTGATCGGTCCGGGAGGCAAGAAGATCAAGTCGATTATCGAGCAGACCGGCGTGAAGATTGACGTGCTGGAAGACGGCACGGTACACATCTTCTCGACGAGCGGCGCGGGAGGCGACCAGGCACTGCAGATGGTGCGCGACGTTACCGCGAGCGCAGAAATCGGCAAGACGTATCTGGGCAAGGTGGTCCGCTTGGCGGAATTTGGCGCCTTCGTGGAACTTTTCCCGGGAACGGATGGCTTGCTGCACATCAGCGAAATTTCCGAGCATAGGATTCGCGACGTGCGAGACGAGTTGAAGCTGGGCGATCAGGTGCTGGTGAAGGTGCTGGCGATCGAAGGCAATAAGATTCGGTTGTCGCGCAAGGCACTGATCAAGGAAGCGCGTGAGAAGCAGGCGAAGAAGGAAGTTGCGGGTGGGGTACCTACTGGAGCGCCAAACGCGGAATAATTAAGGAACATCGAGACAAAGGAAAAGGCTCCCGAAACTTGGGGGCCTTTTTTTTTGTGCAGATTTTCGGTGTGTAACGGGGGGGCCCCTGGAGGGGGCCGCTACGATGTGTATCGGTTAGACGTGGGCCATGTGGACAGCGTCCAGGGCGCCCCACAAAGCGTCCAGGGCGTCATTGGTGGTGGCCAGGATTTCTTCCTCGCTGCCCTCGGAGTGGTTCTCGAGCCAGCCCCGCCACGCTTCGCGGTGCGCCTTGTCTGCCTCTTCATGGACGGCGAAATAGGCCAGGCCCTTGGCCTCGGTGACGCCGTAGAACTTCTTCAGACCGTCAATCTTGGAAGTGGCAATTTCCGGAACCTGCGCTTCGTAGGCGTAGAGTGCCGCAACTGCCTCAGCCACCGAACGGTCGCCGACAATTTCGCGGAAGGTCGCTACAACGGCTTGGGTGCCAGGGAGAGAGGGGCAGCAGGTGATGTCATCTTCGCTCACGCCCAAAGTCGCGGCGAAATCGCGCCACAGTTTGGGGTGAGGGCGCGCGGGATTTTCTTCTTCAGCAAGATTTTCGAGAATGATTTCGCGGATGGGACCTTCGGTGCGCGCAGCCAGTACCCGCAAATGCTTAGGAAACGCTTCGACATGGCGATAATACTGAGCAGCGTAGAGCTGCAGCGATTCGCGGCTGAGCTTGCCCATCTGCCAATCCTGATAAAAAGGGTGCTTGAGAAGGTTCTTCTCGGCGATGGCGCAGTCAATGCCGGCTAGCAATTTACTGTTCCGCATAATCGGTCCCCCCTAATCCCAGATACTGGAATCACTGCAAGCGTTATGGGCGCAATTGCAGTTTTGGGATTGTAACAGAGTTGACGGGATTTGGAGCCGAAGTGTGGAAGGATTTGCGATGATTTGGTCAGGAGCCCGAAGTGTGGATGCGCTCGATATCAGCACCTAAGGCCTGTAGTTTCTCGACGATACCTTCATAGCCGCGATCGATGTGGTAGACGCGCTCGATGATCGTTTCACCGGAAGCTACCAGCCCAGCGAGGACCAATCCGGCGCTAGCGCGCAGATCGGAAGCTTGGACGGTGGTACCGGACAGCTTGGCAGGCCCCCGGACGACGGCGCGGCGAGCGTCAATGGAAATATTGGCGCCCATGCGGATCATTTCGCTGGCGTGAAGGAAACGATTCTCGAAGATAGTTTCGGTGACGATGGAGGTGCCTTCGGCTTGCGTGGCGAGGGCCATGTATTGGGCCTGCATATCGGTGGCGAAGCCGGGATACTCCTCGGTGGTCACGTCGGAGGCCAGCAATTTTTTGGCACCACAGACGTGAAGCGTGGTGGAGCCGGTTGATCGTATGGGTACTCCGGCTTTTTCTAGTTTGTCGATGATTGCGCCGAGGTGCGCGGGGGCGCAGTCCGTGATGGTGAGATCGCCGTTGGTGATTGCGCCCGCGACGAGGAACGTGCCGGCTTCAATGCGATCGGGGATGACGGCATGGGTGGCGCCGTGGAGTTTGGGCACGCCGCGGACGTGAAGCGTGGAGGTTTCGTCGCCCTGAATATCGGCTCCCATTTTGCGAAGAAGATGGATGAGGTCGGTGATTTCTGGTTCGCGGGCACAATTTTCGAGGATGGTTTCACCGTTGGCGAGTGTGGCGGCCATTAGGATATTTTCCGTACCGGTGACGGTAATTTTATCGAACACGATGTGCGCGCCGTGGAGACGTCCGCCGTTGGAAACTCTTGCCTGGATGTAGCCGTGTTCCGTGGTGATCTGGGCGCCCATTTTTTCGAGTGCGGAGAGATGGAGATCAACAGGACGAGCGCCGATGGCACAGCCGCCGGGAAGGGAAACATGAGCCACGCCGGAACGAGCGATGGCGGGACCGAGAGTCAGGATGGAGGCCCGCATGGTTTTGACGAGTTCGTAGGGAGCGACGGCGTCGTTCAAGGTAGTGGCTTGAATCGTGTAATTGGCCGCGGGAATTTCGGAGGTGGCGACGGTGGCGGACATGAAGGCCAGGAGTTTGGCCATGGTGATGATGTCCCGGACCATGGGAAGGCGATGAAGAGTGACGGGCTCAGCGGTGAGCAAGGCGGCTGCCATGGCGGGCAGCGCAGAGTTTTTTGCGCCGCTGATGGCCACTGTGCCGTGAAGAGGTCTGCCGCCGCGAATTCGAAATTTGTCCATGCGTTCTCTACTCTCCGAGAGCCTGTCGCAGATTTCCTTTTGACTGGAGCAGACGTTCGCGCGCAGCGGGAGCGCTAAGCGAGTACTTCAACATTACCAGAGCAGTGCGAAGGTCGTGTCCGCTGAGACGCAGAGCGTGTTGGACCGCAGACAGTGGCTTGCCGCTCGCCTCCATCAGGATTCTGGTGCTGCGCTCGCTAAGCTTTTGATTTGTGAGCGCCATGTCGATCATCAGGTTGTCGTAGACGTGACCAAGTCGCACCATGACGGTGGTGGAGAGCATGTTGAGGACCAGCTTTTCGGCGGTGCCAGCTTTCAGGCGCGTGGAGCCGGCGATTATTTCGGGACCGACTTCGGGAGTGATGGAGATGTCGGCGGCGTGGCGCAGAGGGCAATTTCTGTTGGAGGCTACGCCGATGGTGAGGGCGCGGCGTTTTTTGGCGAATTTGATGGCAGCCATAACGTAGGGAGTGGAGCCACTGGCAGCTAGACCGACTACGGCGTCGTTAGTGGACAGGTCTATCTTGCGCAGATCGCGAACGGCATTGGTTGCGGAGTCTTCGGCGCCTTCGACGGCATTGGTGAGGGCTTTGGAGCCGCCAGCGATGAGGGCACGGACTTG
>DASXBH010000090.1:0-8065 GCA_036491775.1 Candidatus Acidiferrum sp. | reverse complement strand
GCGGGCGTTTTTGGAAGGACCGTCGCGGGATTACCTATAGAAGGAATGGAAAGTAGAAATTAGAAAATTGAAATTGCTGAGCGCCCGGTTTAACAGCCGGGCGCTTTTGTTTTGCCAAAGCGATAAGTTGGCGGCTTTACGGTGTGGTTGCCGTGCCGGTCGGAAGCTGGCGCTACCTTGCGCTCTCCCGATTGCAAGACGATTCCAGACCGTGCGCTTAGGCGGAGAGTTCGATGTACGAGGAGTAGGTGTGGGGCTCCGGGGCAGGTTCGCCTTCTTCGCGGAGTTCCTGGAGGCGGAAGGAAATGGCGCGGCGGAGGTTGTTTTCGACTTCGCGGCGAGAGGAACCAGTGGAGACGCAGGTGGGGAGGTCGGGAGAGTAGGCGGCGTAGCCTGTGCCGGTTTCTTCGATGACGATGAGATATTTTTTCATAGCGAGGTGCAACGCGTTTTTTGATGCTACACCAACGGAGCAGTATTTGCCTGTGACGTGAAACCGGGGTGAGTAACGTGGGGCTGGTTGCTGGACCGGAGGCTGTCGGTGCTACCAAACGGGTTTGTCAGTGTGCTGAGGATTGCGGGAGGCGGGAGAAGTGGCGGATCAGGTAAATGGTCAAGGCTAGCACCAGGAAGACGAAGCCGATCATGACGCGCAGCATGGCGGCGGAGTCGAAATGGCCGTCAGGGAGGTTGGCGTTCATGGCTTGCGAGGTGCCATAAAGAAGTACGAAGAGGACGGCGCAGCCAAACCAACTCATGTAGGCGTTGAGAAATTGAAAGGTCTCGGCGGAACGTTCGGGCGAGAGCCAGTAGGATCTGTTGGGAAGATTGATGCGGGCCGGCGATTTCGAAGCAATGATGATCGGGACAATGAACGTAAGAAAGGCGCTGGAGAGCAGGGCGAAGGACATCAGCACGAAGAACATCTCTTTGGGGGCCCATCCGTTGGGAGTGCCGTCGGCGGCAAAGTGCGAGGCCATGCGCGCGGGCAGTTCGGGGTACACGTGCAGCCATTGGAGTAAGCCGAGAACGAGCAGCAGGAGATAAACGATGCGAGGAATGCGCGGGTCGCTCATAATTTTTATGCTAACGGAAGACTGCCACGAATGGGTGTGATGGGAAGTGAATTGTGAGGAAGTAAACAACAGAAGTATGAGTGATTTGGAATGCGGATTACCCGCAGCGACTGAAGTTGTGCCGTGAAAGGTAAAAGGCAGCCACCGGAAGATGGCCCCTACTGAGGCTTGCAGGAAGCGCTTGCGTTTCACGAACCGATTTAGGAAATTGGCAGCACCCCAGCCACAGCTCTTCTTTAAGATGTAGGAGAGCCCTGCTATGAGAAAAATACAAAAAATTGCGGCCGCAGTGATCCTGGTGCTGATCGGCGCGACGGTGTACGGCATCTGGAGAACGCACGAAACGGAAAAGCCCATCGAGTTGGCGGCGAAGAATCAAAAAAGGCCCGCAGCGGCTCCGCAAAAAAGCCTGGTTGATCAGAGCCCGTTGAAGACTGCACAGCAATTAGCGCAACTGGCCACCACCCACGACGAAAAAAGCTTGGCCCAGGAGGCGCTACGGCTGGCGGACTTTGAAGTGGATTTAACTTTTGATACCGCGTTACATGATGCGCGATTGCATCCGCCTCCACTGAGTCTGGAAGCGAAAGAAGTGGAACAGCGACTGCAGAAAGCAGAAAGGCTGCTGAAAGCAGACCAGGATCGAGCTAAACAACTCTCCGAGCAGATAGCGAAACTCCCCGAAGCGAAACGGGAAACTTTAGAGTTGGACCTGGTGCAGGCCGAGGCGGACCTGGATCTGGATCAAGATGAAGTCGATGACGCCAAACAGGACTTCATCGCAGCTGGCGGCGACATCACGGAAAAAATTCAGGCGATGCGGAAAGAGCACGAAGACGCGGCGCACGGCAGCGCGTCGGCCATTCCCACCGCAACGGAACCACCGGAGCAGGTGGGACTAGTGCATCGGGCCCAGCAATGGTCGAAGTTGCACCAGAAGCAGATGCAATTGTGGCAGGCCAAATCGCAGGCCGACTCGTTAGCGGCGGCGATTGCGGCGAAGCACAACGAATTGGATGCAAAGATTGACGGCGTGAAAGAGAGTTTGCCGGAACTGGCGCACCATTCGAAGAAAAGCAAAGCGGATGCGATGGTTAATCGGGTGTCGGCGGCAGACAAAAGCCGGGAAGAAAGTTCGGCGCTGCTGAAGAAGACACAGGATATTGCGGAGGATCAGAAAACGCTGGCAGCGCTGGACAAAAGAAGAGAGACAGAGACGGAACTGGCCGCAGTCTACACAGAGTGGATTGATCTGGTTAGGTCGGAGCAGTACCGGGTGTTGAACCGCGCGCTGTTCGGCCTGCTGATTATTCTGGTGATCGGGATGATCGGGCTGTATTTCAGTTCGTGGATGGACACGCTGATCGGGCAATTGACGATGGACCGGCGACAGGTGCAATCGTTGCGCACGGTGACGCGGGTGTCGCTGCAGTTTGTGGCGCTGTTGCTGATGCTGTTGGTGATTTTGGGCCCTCCGGGACAGTTGGGAACATTTTTGGGATTGGCGGGCGCCGGGCTGACAGTGGCACTGAAGGATTTCATCGTCGGGTTCATCGGATGGTTTGTGTTGATGGGGAAGAATGGACTCCGGTTGGGCGACTGGGTGGAGATTAATGGAGTGAGCGGCGAGGTAGTGGAGATTGGACCTTTTCATACGGTACTGCTGGAGACGGGGAATTGGACGGACTCCGGGCATCCGACAGGGCGGCGCGTCACGTTCATGAACAGTTTCGCGATTGAAGGGCACTTCTTTAATTTCTCGACCACGGGGCAATGGCTTTGGGATGAATTGCAGGTGGTGCTGCCCACTGGGCAGGATCCTTATCCGGTGATTGATGAGATTCGGAAGAAGGTGACGGAGGCGACGACGCCCTATGCCGAAAAGGCGGAGCAGGAGTGGCGCTCAGCGTCTACCTCGCGGGAGATGAGCGGTTTTTCAGCGGCGCCTGCGATCAGCGTGAAGTCGGTGGTAGGCGGGATTGAGGTGTCGGTGCGATACATTACGCGGGCGAATGAGCGCTATGGATTGCGATCGAAACTGAATCAGGATGTGGTGGAGTTGTTGGGCGGAAGGCCGGCGACGGTTGGGAGTAAGGTGTGAAGCGTGACTCTGAGACGACATCTGAGTTTGGCGGCGCGAGAATCCCTAGCCCAAGAAACTTACGAATGGCTGCGGGCTCGAACTTCTTCTGAGGTCAGGCCGTAGAGTGGTGGCGTAGGTACGCCGAGAATTCCCAAGTAAATATAAATCTGACCGCGATGATGGATTTCATGTTCCGTCATGGAGCGGAGCCATTTCCAGGTGGTCATTTCCAGGCCGCCAACGTTACGGCATTTGCGTTGCAGATCGGTGTCCGTAAGCTTGCCGAAGATTTCTAAGGACTCGCCGTGGAGGCGTTCCATGAGCACGAGAATTTCGGGGAGGCTGGCGGCAAGTTCCGGGCCGTGGGTGGTGTAACGGCTGGTGTTGCCCTGAATATTTTCGGCGAACAGGTAGCGTTCGGCGACTGCGATGTGGCGTAGAAGGTCGCCAAGAGTGAATTTATCGGGAGCGTACGACCAGTCGATTTTGTCAGGCGGGACGCAGCGGGCCACGCGCATGGTGCGTTCGCGGATGTTGGTGAAATATTTCAGGAAGGGTTGGATGGTGAGGATTTCCATTGGAGTGGCTCCGAAGGAATTTTAGCAGAGGTGGAATCAAGGATAGGAACAGTCAAACCCCACACGTGAAGGCGGCGTGTGACCCACACCAAGCGAGTTATCAGGCGCGGCGCGCAGTTAGGAGTTTGCGGGCGTGGGAGGCGGTTAGAGTGGCGCCGGCGTACATGGCGGCTAGAAGGAAGAAGCCGATGGCGATGCTGAAGCGTTGCGCGATCCAGCCGAGAGAAAAGCTCATGGCAAGCTGTAAGACGGTGGTGAAGATGGCGACAGCGGATTGCGTGCGGCCCATGAAATGGCGCGGAACGATGGACATAAGCGCGGATTGAGCGGCGATGCCGCCGAGCGCGCGAAAGAATCCGAAGATGCCTTGCAGGATGGCGGCGCCAAGCAGGAAGCTCACGTAAGGAACGGCGACGTGGCCGATGGCCAGTCCAGCCATGGCAGCAACGTAAAAGGCGAGGCGGACGCGCTCGGGTAATTGGCTGGTGATGAGTCCGCCGGTGATGGCTCCGATGGCCCACCCCGCTTCGATGAACCCAAAGCCACGCGCGCCGGAGTGCAGGATGTCGTTGGCGAGCGCGACCACCACGACGTTGCTGCTGACGATGCTGGCCATAAGCAGGGCGTGAGTGGCGCCGATGGCGAGAACGATCGGCTGCTGGCGAAGGTAGCTGAAACCTTCTTTCATGTCGGCGTAGATGGCGAGAGACAAGCCGGCTTCGGCGAGTTCAGGATTTTCGCTGCGCTCCAGGGCTTGCGAGGTGGTGTCGGTGGCTTCGGAATATTCGCGGGGAAATTGTTTGTGATCGCGGGGCGAAACGTAGCCGGTGCGCAGGAGATACAGGCAGTAGGCGGAGACGAAGTACGTAGCGCCGTCAATACCAAGAATGCCGGCGATGCCGATGTGATCGTAGATGAAACCGACGAAGGTGCCGGCGAGCAGCATGCCGGATTGCACGCCGACGAGAACCGCAGCATTGGCTCCCGTGAACTGACTGGGTGGGATGACTTCCTGAACGAGTGCGTTCACGTTGGCCCAGTACATGGCCGAACCGGTGCCAGTGATGAGCGTCATTAAATACAGGTGCCAGAGTTGTAGATGGCTGCGCCAGGCGATGTAAGCAATAGCCAGCACGGCAAAGCCGCGAGCGAGGTCGAGCAAGACGCCGAGGTAGCGGCGGTCGAAGCGGTCGATGAGCACGCCGCCGAGGAACGGAACAATGAGGCCAGGTAAGGTCACGACGATAACTTGCCAGCTCACGGCCACGGTGGAATGCGTGGCGGACATGATGTACCAGCTGACGCCGATAAAATTCATGCCGCTGCCGAACAGCGAAACGAACATCGCGGTGAAGAAGTAGCGGAAGCCGCGCTGCGCCCAGAGCAGGGACCAGTCGACACGATGGGGAGCGGTGGTAGCCATGGGATGTTTTAGTTTACAGGAGAGGGTGAAGGCGGGAGGAGTTCAGTAAAGACTTCGATCAGAAAACAAACCGATCAGTTTTCATAGAGTACAGGGTTTGGTGGAATGCGTTGGGAAAAATCGGGATAGCATCTATGATTTTGACGTGGACGGATTGCTCAAAGTGAATGGGCTGACGGTCGAGTTGGCTACGCCGGTGGGATGGGTGCAGCCTGTGAATGGGGTGTCGCTCGGGATCAGGGCGGGAGAGTCGGTGGGATTGGTGGGGGAGTCGGGAAGCGGGAAGACGATGTTGTCGCTGGCGTTGATGGGATTATTGCCGCCGGGAGCGCGCGTTAGCGGGGAGATTTGGTTGGACGGGGCCACGGGAAAAAAAGAAAAGGATAACGCAGAGACGCAGAGTACGCCGAGGATTGCGGAGAAGAGCAGGAATCTGGTAGGGCAGACGGAGGAGGAGTGGCGCGCGGTGCGCGGACGGAAGATCGCGATGATCTTTCAGGAGCCGATGACGTCGCTGAATCCGGTGATGCGGGTGGGATCGCAGGTAGCAGAGGCAATTCGAGCGCATGAGTCGCGCATTGCGGAGGCGGCGTTGCATGGGCGAACGTTGGAGGCGCTAGAGCAGGCGTCGGTGCCGGAACCGGACGTGCGTGCACGGCAATTTCCGCATCAGCTTTCAGGCGGGTTGCGGCAGCGGGTGATGATTGCCATGGCGCTGGCGGGGCGGCCAAAGGTGTTGATCGCGGACGAGCCCACAACGGCGCTAGACGTGACGGTACAGAAGCAGATTTTGGAGTTGCTGGACAAGTTGCGCCGAGAAATGGGACTTGGGTTGCTGTTCATTACACATGATTTGGGCGTGGTGGCGAGAATCGCGGATCGCGTGGCGGTAATGTACGCCGGACGGATTATTGAGCAGGGATCGACGGAGCAAGTGCTTGCGGCGCCGCTGCATCCTTATACGCAGGGATTGTTGGCCGCTTCGCCAAAATTGGAGCGTGGGAAGTTGGTGCCGATACCGGGGACGGTGCCGCAATTGAACGCACTGCCGCCGGGGTGCAGTTTTGCGCCCCGATGCGCCTTCCACAGAGTGGAATGCGATGCGCGGGTTCCGGAATTTCGCCCGAGTGGCGCGGAGCATGGGGCGCGGTGCGTGCTGGTATGAATCACTTGCTGGCGGTGCGCAAACTGACGAAACGATACCGGCGTGGCGGCGGGATATTAAGCGAGTCGCAGCGTGGCAGCGATTTTACCGCGGTGGATGAGGTAAGTTTCGAAGTCGCTGCCGGCGAGACATTTGCGATTGTTGGAGAGAGCGGATGCGGAAAGACGACACTGGCGCGAATGTTGCTGCGACTGATTGAGCCGGATGCTGGCGAGATTCTCTTTGAAGGGAAGAATATCTTGCAGTTGTCGGCGGAAGGGATGCGAGCGGAACGGCGGCAGATGCAGATGATCTTTCAGGATCCGTTTGCGTCGCTGAATCCGCGAATGAAAGTGGGCGAGATTGTTGGCGAGCCGCTCGCGATTCACGGAAGAGAGGTCGGGAAGCAGGAACGAACAACGCGTGTGGCCGAGGCTCTCCGACGAGTCGGAATGGACGAAGGAGCGGTGCAGCGGTATCCGCATGAGTTTTCCGGCGGCCAGCGACAACGTATTGGGATTGCGCGCGCGCTAATCTTGCGGCCGAAGCTGATTGTGGCGGACGAGCCGGTATCGGCGCTGGATGTGTCAGTAGGCGCTCAGGTGCTGTTACTCCTGCAGGAACTTCAGCAGGAATTAGGCCTGACCTATATTTTCATTTCACACAGCTTGCCGGTGGTGGCGCAACTCGCGACGCACATCGCGGTGATGCGGGCGGGCCGATTTGTGGAGTGTGGCGCGGCGGAACAGATCCTGCAGCACCCGCGAGTGGCCTATACAAAGGAGTTGCTAGCGGCGGTCCCGGAAATTCCGGCTCCGGCGAGTAACTGATATTTCTTTCTGGCGGCCAACGTACTATCCTCAGCGAACCTCGATTCCCTTGAGTAAGGAGTCCTCAATGGCCACTATTCCCGCCGCAGTTCCCGAAGCACAGGCATCGATTTCTCCGGTCGGACGACTTATTGGAGTACTTTTCTCGCCGAAGGCCACCTTCGAAGACATCGTGCGGAAGCCCACTTGGGTCCTTCCTTTGGTTGTCATGGTGTTGCTTGGTGGACTTGCCGGAATCTTCATAAATATGAAGATGGACTGGCGCGAGTACATGGCTCAGCAGATTGAGAAGAGTCCACGCGCAACGAACATGTCTCCGGAGCAGAAGCAGCAACAGATAGAAGCGGGCGCGAAGTTTGCGCCGATCAGCACGTACATAATCGCGCCGCTTGCACCGGGGCTGATGTTGTTAGTGGTGGCGTTGGTCATGTGGGGCGCATACAACTTATTGGGCGGGGCCAACACGGATTACAAGACATCGTTAGCAATTGTGGCGCACTCGTATGTGCCGACGTATTTGTCGAGCCTGCTGTTTTTCCTGATTGTTTTTTTGAAGCCGCCCGGATCGCTGAACGTGGATAACCCGATCGCGACCAACTTAGCCGCATTTCTGCCGGAAGATACGGCGAAATGGCTGGATGCACTGGGCAAGAACCTGGACGTTTTTTTGCTATGGGTTTTAGTGTTGATCGGGATTGGATTTGCGTTCACGAATCCGAGAAAGCTGAAAGGCGGAAAGTCGTTCACAATTGTGTTCGGCGTTTTCGCGGCCTATGTGGTGTTGCGCGTTGGGCTTGCCTTCATCATGTCCTGATACACTGAAGTAGTGAATTTTTCCTTTGAGATTTTGCAGACGGACCCCACAGGAGCGCGGCGCGGGCGCTTGGGTACACCTCATGGTGTGATCGAAACACCGGTGTTCATGCCGGTG
>DASXBH010000089.1:0-4703 GCA_036491775.1 Candidatus Acidiferrum sp. | reverse complement strand
GGTTGTCGCCGCCGTCATTGAACGCTTCGACCGGCGCATCCTCATCGGCCAGCGCCGCAGCGACGACACCTCTCCCCTGAAATGGGAATTTCCCGGCGGCAAAGTAAATTCCGGCGAAACGCTTCCGGAAGCCCTGGCCCGCGAACTTCGCGAAGAACTCGGCGTCACCCTGACCAAATCCCGCGAAATCGCCAGTGTCCGTCATCGCTACGCATCCACACCCGAAGAACTCGAAATCCATTTCTTCGCTGCGGAATTCTCCGAACCGGACGTCACTCCGATCATCTACAAAGAAATCGCCTGGGTCCTTCCCAAAGATCTCGCCCAATACGATTTCCTCTCCGCCAATCGCCCCTTAATCGCCCAGCTAGCCACGGGCTGCATCAAGCCCGCCGAACTCCTATCCGACCCAGCTGACCGCTGAACGCTTGATCCACAAAATAAAAAAGGGCACGTCGTAACGTGCCCTCCCGATCTTCGCTGCGCCCTCTGCGTCCCTGCGTTAAGTTTTCCTCTCTTCAATCGATGCGATTGCCAACTCGCGGCTCACGCTTCGTATCGTTCCAAAAACACGTCGAGCGTTTCGCCACCGCGCTACTCATCGTCCGCCTCTTCGCTCAGATCAATTACAGCTTGCCGCGTCTCTTACGAAATAACCGGGTTCGGCTTCTCCGGATCAATCCCCAACTCCTTGATCGCGTTCTGCACCGTGGCTTCTCCTACCAACCCCTCCTGCGCCAACTCGTGCAGCGTCGTAATGGCGATGAACCGCGCGTCCACTTCAAAAAAGTTACGCAGCGCTTCACGCCCTTCGCTTCGCCCAAAACCGTCCGTGCCCAACGCCGCCATCCGCCGTGGAACCCACTTCGACACCATCGCCGGCAGCACCTTCAGATAGTCCGAAGCCGCCACGAACACACCCTGCTCATCCTTCAAGCACTGCGCCACATACGGGACGCGTGGCGTCTCGTCGGGATGCAACCGGTTCCAGCGCTCCGCCTCAATCGCGTCCGTGTACAAGCACTTGTAACTCGTAACGCTCCAAACGTCCGCGGCCACTCCGTACTTCTGCTCAAGAATTTCCTGCGCACGCAACACTTCGTTGAGGATCGCGCCGCTACCGAACAGTTGCGCCCGCAGCTTCGACTTCTTATTCGCCGCCGCACGAAGCTTGTACATCCCCTTCAGGATGCCTTCCTTCACGTCGCCGTGCATCGCTGGCATCGCGTACGGCTCGTTCATCACCGTGATGTAATAAAACACGTTCTCGCCATCGCGATACATCCGGCGAATTCCGTCCTGAATGATCACCGCGATTTCGTACGCGTAAGCTGGATCGTATGCCAGCACATTCGGCACCGGCAGCGCCAGCACGTGACTGTTTCCGTCCTGGTGTTGCAACCCTTCGCCGGCCAGCGTGGTGCGCCCCGCCGTTCCGCCCAGCAAGAATCCGCGAACCCGCATGTCCGCCGCGGCCCAAATAAAATCTGCAATGCGCTGGAATCCAAACATCGAATAGTAGATAAAAAATGGAATCGTGTTGATCCCGTGCGTGGCATACGCCGTACCCGCCGCAATGAACGAGCCCATCGATCCCGCTTCGGTAATTCCTTCTTCCAGGATTTGTCCGTTCTTCGCTTCTTTGTAATACAGCAGGGTATTCACATCGACGGGCTCATACTTCTGCCCCACACTCGAATAAATGCCCACCGTGCGGAAGAGCGACTCCATGCCAAAGGTGCGTGCTTCGTCCGGCACAATCGGCACTACCAGCTTGCCGATCTCCGAATCCTTCAGCATCTTGCGCAGCATGCCGACGAACGCCATTGTCGTCGACACTTCGCGGCCTTCGCTGCCCTCGAAAAACTCCTTGAACAATTCGTCGTGGTCCGCCGCCAACGGCTTCGAACGCACTTTCCTCTGCGGCACGTACCCGCCCAGAGCTTCACGCCGCGCCCGTAAATACCGCAGTTCCTCGCTGTCTTCCTGCGGACGGTAGAAGGGCACCTGGCTGATGTCTTCATCGTTCATCGGAATGCCGAACCGCGAACGAAATTCTCTCAGCTCTTCTTCGTTCAACTTTTTCTGCTGGTGCGTAACGTTCTTGCCTTCGCCCGCTTCGCCCAGTCCATAACCCTTGATGGTGCGCGCCAGAATTACCGTAGGCCCGCCTTTGTGCATCACCGCCGATTTATATGCCGCATACACCTTGCGCGGGTCATGCCCACCGAGCCGCAAACGCCGCAACGCATCGTCTGGCAGCGGTTCCACCAGCTTCAGCAAACGCGGATCACTTCCAAAGAAAAATTGCCGGACGTAATCGCCAGACGACACCACCAGCTTCTGGTAGTCGCCGTCCACCATCTCGCCCATGCGCTTTACCAGCAGGCCTTCGGTGTCGCGCTCCAGGATCGGATCCCACTCCGATCCCCACAAAACCTTGATCACGTTCCAGCCCGCGCCGCGGAACGCCGATTCCAACTCCTGAATGATTTGCCCGTTGCCGCGCACCGGACCATCTAGCCGCTGCAAGTTGCAATTGATTACGAAAATCAGATTGTCGAGTTTCTCTCGCGATGCCAGCGTGATGGCGCCCAACGATTCGGGTTCATCCGTCTCGCCATCACCCAGAAACGCCCAAATCTTCGCATCCGTTACCGGCTTCAATCCGCGATTTTCCAGATACCGGCTGAAGCGCGCCTGATAAATCGCCATCAATGGACTCAAGCCCATCGACACCGTCGGATACTCCCAGAAATCCGGCATCAGCCACGGGTGTGGATACGACGACAGTCCTCCGCCTGGCTTCAACTCGCGGCGGAAATTCTCCAACTTCTCAACGCTCAGCCGTCCTTCCAGAAACGCACGCGCATACACGCCCGGCGCCGCATGCCCCTGGAAATAAATCGTGTCGCCTTCAAACTGTTCCGACCGTGCACGGAAAAAATGATTGAACCCGACCTCATAGAGCGTTGCCGCGGAAGCATACGTCGAGATGTGTCCGCCAATGTTGTGTTCCACGCGATTCGCGCGCACTACCATGGCCAGCGCATTCCAGCGAATCAGCGACTTGATTCGCCGCTCCAACTGTTGATCGCCGGGAAATAACGGTTCCAGTCGTGCCGGAATGGTGTTCGCATACGGCGTGTTCGCCGTAAAAGGCAGGTCGATTCCCGCCACCGTGGCATGCGCCCGCAAGCGCTCCAGAATTTCCCGTGCCACGTCTGTTCCGCTCGATTCCAGCACGGAATCCAGCGACTCCAGCCATTCCTGAATCTCTACATCTTCCATGTGCTTCGGTACGAGTGTTTCCTGATCCATATGAGCGACTGGCCCCTCTTCCCTTCTGACTCCCAAATTCGATGTGCGCGCGAACTACCGAAACTCAGCACGCGTCCTAATTCCCCAGAGACACCTTGCGCGGCGCTATAAGCGAAACTTCACGCAAACATAAAGAATACACCTTAGGCGAATTCTCCGCACACCCGACCGCTAAGAAATTTTCCCGCAGTGTTCTAACGCCATTTCCGATTCATCCGCCCGCACGCAACCCCTTCATCCTGATCGGCGGCTCTTGGCGCGCCGGTCACGAAGAGAGAATCTCTGTCCAATCGCGCGACTTTTGCGAGGTAGTCTCCCCGCCGAGCACAATTTCAATCAACCGCTTCTCATTGACCCCACTCGCCGTCACAACGTCCGTCCCCCATCCAACACCAACACATGCCCGGTCATAAATCCCGCTCCAATCAAATACATCACCGCGTCCGCTACATCATCCGGCGTTCCGCTCTTCTTCAACGGCGCCTGCCGTATAAAGTCCGACTCCCACTCCGGCGGGTCTCCCGGCATCGTAATCGTCCCAGGAGCGATCGCATTCACGCGAACTTTCGGGGCCAACTCCTTCGCCAGCACCCGCGTCATCAAAATAATTCCCGCCTTCGAAATCGAATGCGGCAAGAACTCCCGCCACCCCATCAGCCCGCCAACATCGGCAAAATTTATAATCACGCCTTCGCCGGACACAGCCAGATACGGCGCCGCCGCTTGCGCACAAAAAAACGGCGCCTTCAAATTGGTATCCAGCGACGCATCCCAACTCTCTTCTGTCGTCGCTCCAAATTTTGTTTCCAGGAAATTTGCCGCGCTGTTAATCAGGACATCCAGCCGCCCAAAGTGCCCCGCCACGTCGTTCACCAACTTCTGGATTGCCCGCACATCCGTCAACTCTGCAGAAAACGCAGCCGCCCGACGCCCCATCGCTTCAATCTGGCCCACTACTGCCCGTGCTTCAGGCTCCGACTTCCCATAATGCACCGCCACATCCGCGCCTTCCGCCGCCAGCCGCAACGCCACGGCCCGCCCCAACCGCTTCCCCGCCCCAGTAACAAGCGCCACCCTACCCAACAATTTCTTCGCGTCGCTCATCGCCTAAAAGTAGCACATCCACACCACTACACACCCACCCGTAGCGGTGGCCTTCAGCCAGCGGCCTTTCCCCACCTCAAGATAATTTTGTCGTTTGTATCGGCGAAGTCAGCAAGCTAGGCGAAGCAACCGGGACGGGCGTGCCAGTCGGTGTGCTCTGCAGCTCTTTTTTAGATTCCATCAACGCGGCAAGGCATGCCGCGTCCAGCGCGTGTGGCGTATCGTCGCGCATAATCGAAAATACTTTGTCCAGTGGCAAGGCGTCGCGATACGGCCTC
>DASXBH010000088.1:0-4364 GCA_036491775.1 Candidatus Acidiferrum sp. | reverse complement strand
GATGCCAGTCCGAAGGGCTGCCGCCCCAATTCGTAGGTAGAGATAAGAACAATGTTCACGACGATTCATTATAGCGTTCCCGCGTGGCTGCGCGATTTCGGTTATCATAGATGCTCCACCATCGCGGGAAAGGACCTTAGTATGCCCATCTCTGCATTGAATTCTTTTCGCACCCGGGACAAATTGAATGTGGGTGCGCAGCCGTTTGAAATTCAACGCCTCGAGAAATTGGAAGAAGATGGCATAGCGGAACTCTCGAAACTCCCCTTTTCCCTGCGCATTTTGTTGGAAAATCTGCTGCGTTTTGAAGATGGACGCTCGGTGCGCGCCGAGGATATTCAGTCGGTGGCACAGTGGAAGCCGGGCGTGGCGCAAAAAGAAATCGCCTTTATGCCGGCGCGCGTGCTGTTGCAGGATTTTACCGGAGTGCCTGCGGTCGTCGATCTGGCCACCATGCGCGAAGCGGTGCAACGCATGGGCGGCAATCCCAAGCGCATCAATCCCTTATTTCCCGCGGAATTAGTCATCGATCACTCGGTGCAAGTGGATAATTTCGGCAGCGTCAATGCCTTTGGCTTGAATGCCGAACTGGAGTTTCAACGCAACGTCGAGCGCTACCAATTTCTACGCTGGGGTCAGGATGCGTTTCGCAATTTTAAAGTGGTGCCTCCCGACACCGGTATCTGCCACCAGGTAAATATTGAATATCTGGCGCGCGTGGTCTGCGCCATGCCCAATGGCAATCGCCTGGAGGCCTTTCCCGATTCGCTGGTGGGCACGGACTCGCATACCACGATGGTCAATTCGCTGGGCGTGTTTGGCTGGGGTGTTGGCGGGATTGAAGCCGAAGCGGCCATGCTGGGCCAGCCGCTGTCGATGCTGGTGCCGGAAGTCGTTGGGTTCAAGCTGCACGGGCAACTACAAGAAGGCACGACCGCGACCGACCTGGTGCTGACTGTAACGGAAATGCTGCGGAAGAAAGGCGTCGTTGGGAAATTTGTTGAGTTTTATGGTTCGGGCTTATCGACACTGAGCGTGCCGGACCGCGCCACGATTGCGAATATGGCGCCGGAATATGGCGCGACCATGGGCTTCTTCCCGGTTGACGACGAAACCCTCGCATATTTGCAATTCACGGGGCGTTCGCAGGAACAAGTGGCGCTGGTCGAAGCGTATTGCAAAGAACAATTCTTGTTCCGCACAAATTCCATGGTCGATCCGGCTTTTAGCGATTCTTTGTCGCTGGATTTGGGAACAGTCGAGCCGACCGTGGCTGGCCCGAAACGGCCACAGGATCGCGTGTCGCTGAAGAACGCTAAGAGCTCGTTTGCAAAGGTAGTAGAGAACACGCCATCGAAACACGCGGCGGTAAAAAATAATGGCGACTCGTTTGATCTGTCGAGCGGCGCGGTGGTGATTGCCGCGATTACCAGTTGCACCAACACTTCTAATCCGTCGTTGATGCTCGGCGCGGGTTTGCTGGCAAAAAAAGCGGTGGAACGCGGACTGGAGGTCAAGCCCTGGGTGAAGACCAGCCTGGCTCCGGGGTCTAAAGTCGTAACCGATTATCTGAACGCCTCCGGTCTAATGCCCTTCCTCGAGAAGCTGAAATTCCATCTGGTGGGCTACGGCTGCACGACGTGCATCGGAAATAGCGGGCCGTTGCCAGACGCAATCGGCGCCGCAATTAAAGAAAACAATATGGTGGCGGTGGCAGTGCTTAGCGGCAACCGCAATTTCGAAGGCCGCATTCACCCTCTAGTGCGCGCCAATTATCTGGCTTCGCCGCCACTCGTGGTGGCGTACGCACTGGCTGGCCGTATGGATCTTGATTTGACGACTGAACCGCTGGGCACGGATAAAGCGGGAAAACCGGTTTTTCTGAGCGATGTGTGGCCGACTCCGCAAGAAGTGGAAAGCACGGTACGCGCCGCGGTGACCACCGAGCAATATCGCAAGCAGTACAGCGAGGTGTTCGAGGGCGACGCGCGATGGAAAGGCATGCCCGTTCCAGTGGGCGACCTTTATCAGTGGGATCCCAATTCGACGTACATCAAGCTGCCGCCGTATTTTGACAACATGCCAAAAACGCCGTCGCCACTGGCTGATATTCATGGGGCGCGTGTATTGGCGGTGCTGGGCGACAGCGTGACTACCGACCATATTTCTCCTGCGGGTTCCATCGCGGTCGATTCGCCGGCAGGTAAATATTTGATTGCCCATGGCGTGAAGCCCCACGAATTCAACTCGTATGGTGCACGGCGCGGCAATCATGAAGTGATGATGCGCGGAACATTTGCGAATATTCGTTTGCGCAATCAACTCGCGCCCGGCACCGAAGGCAGCTGGACTTTGCATTTGCCGGATGGCGAGAAGATGTACATCTACGATGCTGCTGTGAAATATCGTGAAGCAGGCGTTCCGCTGATCGTGATTGCCGGCAAGGAATATGGTTCGGGATCGTCGCGTGACTGGGCGGCAAAAGGCACGCGCCTTCTCGGCGTGCGCGCGGTGATTGCGGAAACCTACGAACGCATCCATCGCAGCAATCTGGTAGGCATGGGCGTACTTCCGTTGGAATTCAAGCCGGGCGAAAATCGCGAAAGCCTTGGGCTGACAGGCCACGAAGTATTTTCGATTGAAGGTGTCTCGTCGCTCTCGCCACGAAAGCAGGCGACGGTGCACGCGAAGTCGGCAGATGGAAAAGAAAAAACATTTTCCGCGATGGTTCGCGTGGATACGCCGGAAGAAGTTTCCTATTACCAGCACGGCGGGATTCTGCAATACGTTCTGCGGCAAATGTTGGAATAGCAGATCGCGCACGCCTTATTTTGAAAGCCTCGGAGATATGGCTCCGGGGCTTTTTCTTTTCAGAGAATGGACGGGACAATGCGTCGGCGATGCGATGCAGATTTGCAGGCTATCTGCGGCCTTCGCGCTTCTGGGCTAAAACCAGCCCACGCGGAGTTGGCAACAACAGAACTGACAACAATCCTTCCGCTTCGAGTCGCAACGCACCCTCACGGACGCTCTTCATGTGCGAACTGGCGTCGTGAATCAGAATTACTCCGTACGGATTCATCTGCGGAAGAAAATGGCGAACTTCCTTTTCGCGAAGCTCCGGATCGCTGTCGCAAAAAAGCATGTCGATTTGTCCGGGGACTTTCATTTCCAGGCTGGACTCGTTTCGCGCGTCGATCCATTTCCCCAAGCCAGACTCGGCGAAACGTTTCTTGGCTGCCTCGAAAACTTTCTTGTCCCACTCGCAGGTAATCACGCGCCCCACGCCGTTTTGCTTCAGCCCCTCGGCGATGCGCAGCGTGCTCAGGCCAGAAAATGTGCCGGTCTCCACAACAAGTTCCGGCTTGACGGTATTCACAATCGACTTCAAAAAATCGAGGACTTCCACTTCTGCGCTCATGGAATCGTACATATGCCACCGTTCGGGATGCGGACATTCGGGAGTTGGCCGGTGATATTCAGACTGAAGAACGTCGCCGTGCGAAAGAATATGGTCTACGGTGCGGTGCTCTTTTTTAAGCGTGTGGAATTGGCTTTTAATACGCCAAAGTAACACCGCGCCCGCAAGGATAGATAAAACGCTGGCAACCTGAGCGTTGGACATGCCCAGGAAGGAGCGCGGGTTGATGCGGATAATCTCCACCAGGAAGCGGGCAATTCCGGTGAGAATCAGATAATTGCAGAAAATTTCGCCCTTGGCCTTGGGCCCGCGTATCGCCTTGGTGCCCATGTGCCACAGAAACGCCCCAATGGCGCACCAAATAAAAAATTCGTAGAGTGGAGTGGGATGCACGCGATCAGTGGTAGGTACGACGCCGTTTGGAAAACTCATGCCCCACGGCAGCGATGTGGGGCGGCCATAATCGCCATCACCAGAAAGCAAACACCCGATGCGGCCGATTGCGTAACCGAAACAGGCGGCTGGAGAGCATGCGTCAAGAAATTCGAGTGTCGGTAGCTTGGCGAGCTGCCCCTGCAACAGCATGGCGCCAAAACCACCGATAAAACCGCCAAACCACGCAAAGCCGTAACGGCTGAATAGCAGCGGAAACGGGTCGGCAAAAAATTCAGCGGGTGATTCGAGCAAATGATAAAGCTTTGCACCCAAAATTCCGGCCAAGCCCGCCACGGTGATCATGGTGAAGGCATCGGCCTTCCATCCGCGTCGCTGGAAATCGCCTTGAAGAATGTACGCGGAAGTAATCAACGCCAAAGCGACCATGAGACCAAAGGTGGGAATGGTCAAAGGACCGAGGTGGAGATACGGAATCATCGCGTCAGTGGGTTGGTCTCATCTCAAAAGTATA
The DNA here is from genome assembly GCA_036491775.1 of Candidatus Acidiferrum sp. Lineage (GTDB taxonomy): Bacteria > Acidobacteriota > Terriglobia > Acidiferrales > UBA7541 > Acidiferrum. The sequence continues at coordinate 36 of DASXBH010000088.1, read as the reverse complement.
CACGAGCGCCAACTTCAAGCCGGGCCGCGCCGATAA
>DASXBH010000087.1:0-14808 GCA_036491775.1 Candidatus Acidiferrum sp. | reverse complement strand
GCCATGGTCTTGTCAATGTTCAGATGTGCCTTTAGCATCTCGCTTGGTACGCGCCTGAGCCATTGGTTCAGCGAAACATCCATGAACTCCTCAGAGGCAAACATTTCCAGGAACATCACATCGGTGTCTCCCGTATTTTCGATGTAGTGCGGCGCGTTCGATGGAATAAACCCTACGTCATTGGCGTTGAAGTCCATGGTGCGTGCGTTGTCGACCGGGAAGAACACTGTCATGCGGCCTTTGCCCGCGATCCAAAACTGCCACTCCGAAGCGTTGGGGTGCCAGTGCAGTTCGCGCATGCCCCCGGGTTTGATGATCACCAGAGCGGCAGCGACGTGCTTCGAAACCGGGAAGTTTCGCGAATCAACAATTCGCACCGAGCCGCCTTTGCTCTGCCGAGTTGGCGTCATCGATTTTAAATGGAAAGTGTACTGGTATCTGGAGGCAACCGACTCGCCACCGATCTCCGCTTTATCTTGTGCTAAGGAACCTGGCACGGTGCCGGGGAAAATATAGAGGGGCGCTCCTGGCGTGTTGTCGAAGGTACTGGCGGCAAGGCCGGTGTTCTTGACAAGAACTTCGGGCGGAGTGTGCGCGACCCACTCCGAGAGAAGCATGGTGCCATCTTCCGAGAAATTACCCTGATTGAAGACCAACAGAAACTCCGTGCCATCCGGATCGAGGCCCTGAATCGAATGTGGGTACCCGGCAGGAAAGATCCAAACATCACCTTCGGTTACATCTCCGATAAACATTGTGCCATCGGGATTCATTACCGTGACTCGCGCATTCCCATAGAGCACATACGCCCATTCATCCGCGGTATGCCAGTGCAACTCACGATAGCTTCCGGCGGTCAGGCGCATATTGACCCCCGCGATATCCCGAGAGGAAGGCAATTCACGTTGCGTAACCTCGTGTGTCCAACCGCCCTCTTCGACACGCTTCTTCACGAGGTCAAAGGAGTACCAGATGGGTACAAGGTCACCGTGGTCGGTAGGCGGAGGGTTGTTCGAGTTTGGATTCATCGCAAGAAGGCCGCGGTTCTGCTGTCCCGGATCGCTTGACGAATGGTCATGCTCTGCTTTCTGCGTGTTTGCCCTCTCCTGAGCACTGACGGCCAAGGAACTCAGGGCCGCCGAAGCCAGGCCCGCGGAACCCACTTCTAAAAACGCACGTCTCGAAAATCCTCCTGTCCCAGATTTACCCTCTGGACGCTCACTCGCCCGGCTTTCTTCTTCCATGGCGAACTTGCGTTCTCTTAACTTGCGCATGGGCTTACCTCTTTTTCCTTTGTCGTCGTATTTTCTCTGAGTAGCACGCGATAAAACACGAATGTAGATGTGGCAATTCTTTTGCCAACTCGCACACTGCGTAACACGGTCGAAAGAAGGACCCGCTGCTGTTTTTGCCTCACATATGAAGCCACACATCTGACATCAATGTCAGCGGCGTGGACGACGTCAGACGAGCGACCGTACCCTCCCGAGTAGAGACCAGCCATTCCAACTGACTGACAGTGTCCAAGGGGTTGACAGACGACTCTTGCGAGATCAGCCCCACGTCTTTCCTCTATTACTCGCATCGTCCTTGCTGCCCACATCTTGTGGCAATACTGGCTTTCCAACCTGAAACGGTACAACACGTGCTTTCGATAAATTTGGAAATTGAAATCGAGATCGCAGTCCAGTCTAAGGGCGAGCATCATGAAAGCAATCACGCAGGAAAACGATCGGCTCGGATTTGTCGGAATCGGTTATATGGGCAGGCCCATTGCGCGGAGGTTGCTTGAGTCCGGCTTCAAGCTTACAGCCTACGACCGGGATCACACTAAGACCGAGGAACTCATTGCATATGGCGGTAAGGCCGCGCGGAGCGTTTCGGAACTCTCCTCCAGTTGCACTGTCGTCTTGTCCTGTCTGCCGAGCGATGGATCTGTCCTGGACATCTATAAAGGAGCTGACGGCGTCTTCGCCAATGCACATCGCGGTTCGCTGGTCATCGACCTCAGCACCGTCTATCCCGAGACCTCGCAGGAAATCTCAAGATTAGGTGCAAGTCACGGAGTTGACTTTTTGGATGTGACCATTTCAGGGAGTACTCCCGCCGCCGAAAAAGGATTGCTGACTCTGTTTGGGGGCGGGAACAAGGAATGCTTCGACGCCGCCGAGCCGGTCTTCCGCGTGATCGCACAAAAATATTTCTATCTTGGGCCGAGCGGTTCCGGAGCAACGATGAAGCTGGTGGTGAACACTCTGCTGGGAATCGGGATGCAGGCGATCGCCGAAGCGATCGCGCTTGGCGAAAAGGCGGGTCTCGATCGCAAGCGCTTACTCGAAGTGTTGTCTCAGACTGCAGTGGTCGCTCCAGCGCACGTTGGGAAACTGCAAAGAGCACTAAAGCACGACTACAGCCCGCAATTCCCGATTCGTTTGATGAACAAGGATTTCGGACTGATCCTCAATCTCGCGGCTGCCCTTGGCGCACGCATGCCCGCAGCGGGCGCCGCCTTTGAGATCAACGCCAGGCAATCGGACGAAGGAGCGGAACAAGATTTTTCCGCGGTGATTTTGCAAATGGAAAAGCAAGCTCATTTGAATATGCGAGACGAAAAGCAGACTCGCATCGGAGCGCTTACGGGGAAGTCGATTTAGCGGAGTATACCGATTCCGGTTGAGTGCATTCGATTAGGAGCGGGAATGATTCAGCTAAAGGTGAATGGAGCTGACCAGTCTTTCAACGGCGAACCTGAAATGCCGTTGCTCTGGTATCTCCGTGACGTTTTGGGACTCACCGGATCGAAGTTTGGATGCGGCGTTGGACTTTGCGGCGCCTGCACCGTTCACCTGAATGGACAAGCGACGCGATCCTGCGTAACAACCATGGCGGCCGTGGCCGGGAAGGAAGTCACTACCATCGAAGGCCTCGAGAAGAACGGTTTGCATCCGCTTCAGAAAGCCTGGATGCAGATTAACGTGCCGCAGTGCGGGTACTGCCAGGTCGGACAGATTATGCAGGCTGCCGCTCTCCTGAATAGCAAAAAGAAACCGACGAACCAGGACATCGATGAGGCCATGGCCGGTAATATTTGCCGTTGCGGAACGTATCAGCGTATTCGCGTGGCGATTAAAGAAGCAGCGGAGGAAATGGCATGAGCCCGATTGAGAATGTCAGCCGCCGCAGGTTTTTGACCGGTGGTGTCATTGCAGCTGGCGCACTCGTGCTCGGTGTGCACTATTACCCCAAGCTGTCGGCGCGCGACAGACTTCCGCACGACACAAACGCAGACCACGCCACTTTACATCCCAGCGTGTATCTCGGGATCGACCCGGATGGCACGGTGTGGATCGTGGCCAGCCGCTCGGAGATGGGCACGACGAGTCGCACCACTCTACCGCTCGTTGTCGCTGATGAACTGGACGCGGATTGGAAGAGAGTAAAGATCGAGCAAGCCATCGGCGACAAACGCTATGGTGACCAGAATACCGACGGCTCACACTCGATTCGCTCGTTCTACGACGCCATGCGCCAAGCGGGAGCAACTGCACGATTCATGCTGATTCAAGCTGCGGCTCAACAGTGGGGCGTTCCGGCAACGGAATGCAAAAGCGATTTGCACGTTGTAGTTCATCCCTCGACCAATCGCAAATTGGGTTACGGTGAACTTGCAGGAGCTGCGGCAAAATTTCCGGTCCCCAAGAAAGAGGATCTAAAGCTCAAACCAAGGGATGCCTGGCGGTATGTTGGCAAAGGGCAAGTGAGTTACGACCTTGAAGCACTTGTGACCGGGAAGGCCATTTATGGCATGGACGCTCGCATCGATGGCATGGTGTACGCGTCCGTCGAGCATCCGCCGGTTCTCGGCGGAAAAGTGAAATCGTATGACGACAAGGAAGCCTTGAAGGTCGCTGGTGTCCGTCAGATCCTTCCTATCGATCCCTACCAGCCTCCGCCCGCTTTTCAGCCGCTCGGCGGCATCGCGGTGATCGCAGATAACACGTGGGCCGCGTTTCAAGGCCGCAAGAAGCTGAACATCTCCTGGGACAACGGACCGAATGAAAGCTACAACTCTGATTCCTACAAGAATGAATTGCGAGCGACTTCCCACAATCCTTGCAAGGTGGTGCGTAATCTTGGTGACGCTGACGCGGTATTCGCCAAAGGTGGCAAGGTGTACGAGGCGGACTACTACGTTCCTCTACTGGCGCACGCCTCGATGGAGCCGGTGGTCGCACTGGCGGACTTTAAGGACGGCAAAGCGACACTGTGGGCCCCGACACAGAATCCCCAAGGTGCGCAGGAGACAGTCGCAAAAGAGTTGGGAATCCCGAAAGAAGATGTAATTTGCCATGTAACGCTGCTCGGCGGGGGGTTTGGTCGCAAGTCGAAACCCGATTACATTGCCGAGGCCGCAGTTTTATCCAAAAAAACGGGCCGGCCTGTGAAAGTGGTCTGGACCCGAGAAGACGACATCAAGTTCGACTACTACAATGCCGTCGCTTCGATGTATCTGAAGGCGACGCTGGGGGCGAACGGTAAGCCGACGGCGTGGCTGCAACGGTCGGTTTTTCCTCCCATTCCTTCGATTTTTGACGTCAATGCAGTTTATGGTGATCCGGCCCATCTTCAGCAGGGCTGGACGGACATTCCGTATGATCTGCCCAATCTTCGCATCGAGAATGGCCCGGCGAAAGCTCATGTGCGTATCGGCTGGTTACGCTCGGTGGCAAACATCTATCACGGGTTCGCCATTCAATGCTTCACGGATGAATTGGCCCATGCGGCGCAGCGCGATCCGGTGGACTATTTGCTCGATTTGATCGGAGAACCACGCACCATCAGTTTCAATGGCGTGGAGTATCCGAATTACGGCGCTTCGCTGGAGGCCTATCCTTGGGAAACCGGCCGTCTTCGGCATGTCACCGAGTTGGTCGCGGAAAAATCCGAATGGGGAAAGCGCAAACACGGCAAGGGTTCTGGCGTCGGGATTGCCGCGCATCGTAGTTTCTTGACGTATGTGGCCACGGTAGTTGAGGTCGAGGTTAATGATCAAGGTGAAGTGCGAATCCCCCGAGTGGATACGGCCTTGGACGCGGGTTTGGTCGTAAATCCGGAAGCAACTCGCGCCCAGTTCGAAGGCGCCGCGGTGTTCGGTACCAGCGTTGCACGAACAGGCGAGATTACCGCCACCAAGGGTGTGATCGATCAATCGAATTTTCAGGATTATCCCGTAGCTCGCATTAATGAGGTGCCTGGTCAGACCAACGTTTACATCGTCGATAGCGACGCTCCACCCGCGGGCGTCGGTGAGCCGGGGGTACCGCCATTTATTGCGGCGTTCTGCAACGCTATTTTTGCCGCTACCGGCAAGCGAGTGAGAGATCTGCCAATCACCAAGCTTGGCTTGAGTTGACGGTCCTGCGTCTTTGGATGGAGAAGTATCTGTAGCCGAATGAAGAATTGCACGTAAAGGAAAAAGTCATGAAACAAGATAAGACTGAACACCCTATTATCGTCGCCACCACAATCCTATTGGCGATTTTTGTCGTTCTCACGTTCTTGGTTGGGTCGATTACCCAGGCAAGCCCCGCTCCAGACAACGCGGCCACCAGTGCGACGTTTCGTACGAAATGCGCAATGTGCCACGGTCCTGATGGAGCCGGTTCGACGGTCGGAAAAAGCATGAACGTTCCGGATCTTCGTTCGCCGGAAGTGCAAAAGCTGCCCGATGCGCAATTGGTTCAAATCATTTCCGACGGCAAGGGTGGTATGCCTCCTTTTAAGAGTTCGCTCAGCGATGATCAGATTCACTCGTTGGTTTCCTACGTTCATTCTCTACGCCAAAAGAAATGACTCGCACGCTGTCCTCTGGGGTCGACACAACTGAAAGAATCCGGGCCCTTCAGGGCGCTGAAAAAGAGGTCGTCGTGAATAACAAAATAAACCAACCTTACCAAGAGAATTCGCCCGATTCATATCCCACCCCGGTTTCGAGAAGTAGCGACGACACCGACGCCGGCATTTCGCGTCGTAGATTCCTCGGGTTTGCAGCAGCGTCCATATTATTCGCGCACGCTGGTCAGCAGCCGCCGCGATCGGAATCCAGAAATGGCATTCCCTATCGGACGCTAGGCCACAGCGGAGATAAAGTCTCGCTCATCGGCCTCGGTGGCTATCATCTTGGCAAACAGGCAGATCCCCAGGAAAGCATTCGCATCATTCGCACTGGCCTCGATGAGGGCGTCAATTTTCTCGACAACTGCTGGGATTACAACGGCGGCGAAAGTGAAATCCGCATGGGCAACGCGCTGCGCGATGGTTACCGCCAGAAGGCTTTTCTCATGTCCAAGATTGACGGCCGCACCAAGGCGGCCGCTTCGAATCAGATCAACGACTCTCTGCGCCGCCTGCAAACCGACCGAATCGATCTCCTCCAGTTCCACGAGGTGATTCGTGACACCGACCCGGACCGCATTTTTGCCACTGGAGGAGCCCTGGAAGCTGTGCTGGACGCGCAAAAGGCAGGCAAGATCCGTCACATCGGATTCACTGGCCACAAGAGTCCGGACATTCATTTGCACATGTTGGCCACCGCTGCAAAACACGGCTTCACGTTCGATGCTGTTCAGATGCCCCTCAACGTAATGGACGCACACTTCGATAGTTTCGAAAAGAAAGTTTTGCCCATCTTGCTCAAGAACGATGTCGCCGTACTCGCTATGAAGCCCATGGGTGACCACTTTATTCTCGAGAGCAAGACAGCTACTCCCGTGGAGTGCCTCCACTACGCCATGAATTTACCAACTAGTGTAGTCATTACTGGATGTGATTCGCTTCCCATTCTTCAGCAGGCTCTGGACGCTGCTCGCAGTTTTCAACCGATGAGTTCTTCTCAAGTTGCTGCGCTTCTCGCAAAAACGGTAAAGGCCGCAGAAGCCGGTCAGTTCGAACTATATAAAACGACTCATCACTTCGATGGCACCTACGCTAACCCGCAGTGGCTCGGCTAGAAACACGACGATTTCAAAAACGAGTAAGGAGATACGGCGACATGCTGGAATACATCAACATCGACGGTACAAGTCTTGTTAGTTCCCGAATTGCCCTGGGTACTTGGGCCATCGGCGGCTGGATGTGGGGCGGAACCGACGAGAAGGAATCCATCCGCACCATTCACGCGGCACTCGATCAGGGCATCAACTTGATCGATACTGCGCCCATCTACGGCCAGGGGCGCTCCGAAGAGATCGTTGGCGAGGCGCTGCGCCAACACGGTCGCAGAGAGAACGTTCTGGTCGCCACCAAAGTAGGCATCGACTGGACGAATGGCAGAATCGAACGCAACTCCACGCGCCAGCGCATTCTCCAGGAATTTCACGATTCGCTTCAGCGTCTGCAAACGGACTACGTGGATATCTATCAGGTGCACTGGCCCGACCCCGTCGTTCCCATCGAGGAAACAGCCCTCACACTTCGGGAACTCTACGAACAAGGAAAAATTCGCGCCATCGGAGTCAGCAATTATTCGCCTGAACAGATGACTCGATTCCAGGCCGTCGCGCCTCTCCACACAATTCAGCCACCTTACAATCTCTTCGAACGCGAAATCGAGGGCGACGTCCTGCCCTACGCTCTCAGCCACGGCATCACCGCGCTGACTTATGGCGCACTTTGTCGCGGACTATTAAGCGGTGCCATGAATGCAGATCGGCACTTTGCGAAAGACGACATGCGCAAGACCAGCGATCCCAAGTTTCAGCAACCGCACTTCGCCGAGTACATCAAGGCGACAGATAGGCTGGATGCCTTCGCCCGCGAACGCTTCGGGAAGCGCGTGATTCATCTGGCAGTCCGTTGGCTCCTCGATCAGCCGGGTGTTGGCATCGCACTTTGGGGCGCGCGTCGTCCGGAACAACTCACTCCTATCGCGGAAGTGAGCGGTTGGTCCCTGAACAAAGATGACTTCGCCGCGATCGACACCATTCTTCGCGAAAATATTCACAATCCGGTCGGTCCTGAATTCATGGCCCCTCCGGCTCGACAGGTTCGCCGCGTAGCGTAGTCTCTTGCGCCGGATGGAATGTCCTTCTCGGTCCTCGGCTTCTCAGCTCGCAAGTGATTGCCAAGGCGAATGCTTATCGTCTTCGCCGGACTCCGTTCGGCGGAGTACCAGCGACTTGGGACGGCCGTGTTATCACTCCGACGGGTTGCGTGCTAAGCGAGGAGATTAGAGGCGCTGGGCGGTCAAGTCTTATGCCAAATGCCCGAAAAAAACAAAAACAAGTTGACTCGCCAGTTCATCAGAAGAACCAAACGGCAAAAAGAGCTCGCGAGCGGAGGCTGCGGGCTACAGTTAAGTTTCGGGTGAGATTTTTATGACTCAACCACGAGGTTTAGCACCATGACTCCACAAACGATTAGCTTCGCTTCTTCGCCGTTTTGGCCGGTCGCGATTGGCTTTTTCGGCCTCGGAACTGGCTACTTCATTTGGGGTGGACAGGCTCTTTTTGGCTACCCCAAGGCCAGTCCCGAAGTGGATCGCACCATGGGGATGTGGGGGTTCTGGATGCCCGGTTTTTGCCAGTTCATTACCGGCGTGTACCTGATGGTGGGATTGACGTGGTTCGGCGTTTTCGCAAATGCCGCACCACTGTATATGGCGGGCTTGGCGTTCACCGTGTACGGGATCCACTGGTTTGCGATGGCCCATCACCGCTACATCGGGTCGAGCGCAGCGCCAGACGGATGGATGGCCATCGCATTCTTCTTCGTTTCCGCTCTCGGAACCTATGTGTTTGGGAAGGCTGGAGATTTTCCGGTCATGATTATCTTCATTGGTCTCACGTTGATTTATCTTGTGGAAATACCCACGCGGCTGGCCGGATGGAACGCCGGCTCCCGAATCGTCGCCCTGCTGCAATGTTTAACGGGACTCTGGCTGATGTATTGCACCTGGGCAGTTACCGTTAATCTGGCGCTGGGTTACAAGTTGTGGATATAAGCCGTCATCGAGAGGACATCGATGCACTCTAAGACTGTTTTCCCCGCAAGAAACTGTAAACGACGGCACCGGCTGACCGGATGTAAATCCGAGACTTCTTGTATTGCGTCGAGTCCGGCAAAGAATGATACTCGCCGCAAAACGGCGGAGAGTAGTTGGAGGCTCGCATGATCAAGGAGTTGCTCTCTGGCTGGCCGCTAATCCAACAGATCCGTTCGGGCGCGGATGGAACCGGTGTGGAAGCGATGAGCGCACGAACGCGCAATCTTCGCCCGCGAAATGACTCCGCAGAAGTCGCTCGCTCAGTTTGTCCGTATTGTGCCGTAGGGTGTGGCCAGCTCGTCTATCACAAGAATGGAAAATTGATCTCAATTGAAGGCGACCCGGGATCCTTCATATCCCGCGGACGGCTTTGTCCAAAAGGTTCCGACAGCTTCGAACTGCTTACCCACGCCAATCGAGAAACCCGGATCAAATATCGCAGACCGAACTCCACTAAATGGGAAGAACTCGATCTCGAAACGGCGATGGATATGATTGCCGATCGCGTCTGGGCCACGCGCGAGCGCACCTTCGTCGAGGAAAAAGACGGAAAAGTCGTGATGCACACGACCGCCATGGCGCACCTTGGCGGAGCCACTCTCGATAACGAAGAAAACTATCTGATCAAAAAGCTATTCGCGGCGGGCCTGGGCGTGGTGTGCGTCAGCAACCAGGCCCGTATATGACATAGCTCCACGGTGCCCGGTCTGGGCACAACCTTCGGGCGAGGGGGGGCGACAACTGCACCGAGTGACCTCATCAATTCTGACGCCATTCTGATTATGGGATCCAACATGGCTGAAAACCATCCGGTCGGTTTCCAATGGGTCGTGGAAGCCCGGGAGCGAGGAGCACAGGTGATTCACGTTGACCCTAGGTTCAGCCGCACTTCGGCGATGGCCAATATCTGGGCGCCGTTGCGTGCCGGATCGGACATCCTCTTCCTCGGAGGACTCATTCACTACGTTCTCGAAAACGGCAAAGACTTTCGTGAGTATGTTGTCCACTACACCAACGCTTCCTCCATCGTTCCGGAAGATTTCAAGGACACCGAGGATCTCGGAGGCGTATTTTCTGGCTGGGATGCGAAGAACAAAAAATACGACGCCAGCACTTGGTTTTATGAAGGATGTGTGGAACGCGACAAAGACGTGCCCTATGATGTCTCGGCGCACTGCGGCCACTGTAAAGAGGGTGGCGGAACCACTATCGACCTCACCCGGTGCAATTCAGACCACACTCTGACGCATCCGCGATGTGTCTACCAACTCCTAAAAAAGCACTTTGCGCGCTACACACCTGAAATGGTTGAACGCTATTGTGGCGTTCCCAAAGAACGATTCCTTAAAATTGCTGAAACCTTTTGCGGGGCATCCGGTCCGGAAAAGACTGGTGCAATCTGCTACGCCCTCGGCTGGACACAGCAATCGAAGGGACCGCAGATCATCCGCGCGGCCGCAATTTTGCAGCTGTTGCTCGGCAATATTGGTCGCCCTGGCGGTGGCATCCTGGCGCTGCGTGGGCATGCCTCGATCCAAGGCTCGACCGACATTCCGACTTTGTACGACATCCTCCCTGGCTATTTGCCGATGCCTCAGCTTGGAATCGACTCGGACAATCTCGAGGCGTACATTGAAAAACATCGCGACCTTACCGGCTGGTGGTGGAACTTCGATAAATACATGGTTAGTTTGCTGAAGGCCTACTACGGTGAAGCTGCGAATGCCAACAATGACTGGGGATTCGATTGGCTTCCGCGAGTTACAGGTGACCATTCCCACCAGGGCTATTTTCTGGAAATGATGGACGGCAAGATCGAAGGTTTGTTTGTCATGGGACAAAACCCGGCCGTAGCCGGCCCCAATTCGCGCTTCGAAAGGAAAGCACTGTCCAAACTGAAGTGGCTCGTCGTGCGGGATATGGTCGAGCTCGAAACTGCTTCCTTCTGGTACGACTCCCCGGAGGTAGAGCGCGGCGAACTTCGTCCGGAGGAAATTTCCACCGAGGTTTTTCTGTTGCCAGCCGCCGGGCATGCCGAGAAGGATGGCTGCTTCACCAACACTCAGCGGCTGCTGCAGTGGCACCAGAAGGCCGTTGATCCACCAGGCGATGCACGGAGTGAGACATGGTTCATGTACCACCTGGGACGCCGCCTGAAAGAAAAAGCGAGGAAGGATCCACGTCCGCGCAACGTCGGTCTGAATGCATTGACCTGGGACTATTCTCTCGAAGGCAAGTTGCAAGAACCCAAGGTGGAAGAGGTTCTACAGGAAATCAACGGCTACACGGTGGCGGACCGGAAATTGGTAAGCGGGTTCGGCGAATTGAAAGCCGATGGATCCACCGCGTGCGGCTGCTGGATTTACTCTGGCGTATTCCCGCGTCCCGGCGAAAATCGCGCGAACCTGCGTAATTCTCAAGACTACTTGGGACATGGCTGGGGTTTTGCGTGGCCCTCGGACCGTCGCATCATTTATAACCGCGCTTCAGCCGATCCTGCTGGACGTCCATGGAGCGAGCGAAAAAAATTGGTTTGGTGGGATCAGCAGAATAAGGAATGGACAGGGCTGGACGTTCCAGACTTCACGAAAACCAAACCTCCCGACTACCGCCCTTATAAGGATGCGGAGGGTGATGATGCTCTGGCGGGCGATAAACCTTTCATCCTTCACGCCGATGGCGTCGGCTGGATCTGGGCCCCCAAAGGATTAGCGGACGGGCCCTTGCCGACCCACTACGAATCCTTGGAGTCTCCGGTTCGCAATCCGCTTTATCCGGACGAACAAGACAATCCTGCTGTAATGAAAGAAGAGCGGCCTCAAAATGAGTACGCAAATTCTCCCGACGCCCGGTTCCCATTTGTGATGAGCACCTACCGCTTGACCGAGCACCACACCTCCGGCGCCATGTCGCGCATGCTTCCGCATCTTGCCGAACTCCAGCCTGAGTTCTTCTGCGAGATATCTCCCGAGTTGGCCAAGGAGCGTGGAGTGGAAAACGGCGGCTGGGTGACACTCACAACTGCACGCGGGCTGGTCGAGGCCAGAGCCCTGGTCACGGCCCGGATGCGCCCGCTGCTCATCAACGGAAAGAATGTGCACCAGGTCGGCGTGCCTTACCACTGGGGCTACCGCGGACTCGTCAAAGGAGATTCCGCCAACGATCTGGTCGCCATCTCCGAAGAGCCCAACGTCCGGATCATGGAAGCCAAGGGAATTCTTTGCGATCTCTTGCCCGGGCGACGCGCACAGGGAAAAGCCGCTCTCGAGCAATTGAGTGCGCACTTGGGAGGCTCTAATGCCCATTAGTGCTTTTCTGACGGATGCTTCGTTATGCATTGGTTGCAAAGCTTGCGAAGTAGCCTGCAAGGAGTGGAACGAGATTCCCGATGATGGTTTCTCATGGTCTGGCAATTCGTACGACAACACGCGGGCTTTGGGAGCTTCCACCTGGCGGCACGTACTCTTTCTAGAACAGAAACAACCAATGGGTTCGCAGCTAGCGGGTATTGACGAACCATTTCGCTGGCAGTTTCTCTCCGATGTTTGCAAACACTGTGCCAACGCGGGGTGCTTGGAAGCCTGTCCGACGGGCTCGATTGTGCGCACCGAAGTTGGCTCGGTGTTTGTCCAACCCGATATCTGCAATGGCTGCGGATATTGCGTCGTCTCTTGCCCCTTCGGAGTGATTGAAAAGCGCCCTGATGACGGACGCGCGTTTAAGTGCACGTTCTGCTATGACCGCCAGAAAGCGGGACTGATTCCTGCCTGTGCCAAAGCATGCCCAACAGAATCGATTCAATTTGGCGATCTTGAAGTGCTGAGGCAGCGTGGCAAGAAACGTGTAGAGGTCCTGCAAGAACGAGGATACTCCGACGCGCGTATTTACAACCCGCAAGAGACCACCGTTGGTGGAATTCATGCCCTCTCGGTCATTTTCGGAGAACCGGAAGCTTACAATCTGCCTCCCGCTCCGGAAGTGCCCACTGTCTATTTGAAGAGCGCCTGGACCTCCGCATTCATTTCGGCTGCGATTATTTTGGCCATTGTTTGTGCCGCTTTTTCCTTTTGATTTCCTATTCGTCGAAGAGAGGTCAACTCCCAGCGAAATAGAGCTAAGCAATATGAAAACAGCCGCTAAACCAAAAATGACCGAAGAACGACTCGAGGAAATTCGCAAGGCCGCCAGTGAAACCACCAAAGAGGTCTTGGCCGCGCAATATTCCCCGAGAAAGCCCCCCGCTCAGAGCGAGCAGAGCTACTATGGACTGGCTGTGCTCAAGGCTCCTGCATGGACTTGGGAAGTGCCGCTCTACTTTTTCCTTGGCGGTATCGCCGGTCTCTCCGCCTGTGTGGCCTTCGTCGCTCAGTTTTTCCGGAGTGACCCAGCACTGATCCGTGTTTCACTCTGGGGCGCGCTCCTTGGAGCTGCAATGTGTCCCGTTCTTCTCATCGCCGATCTTGGCAGACCCACACGTTTCTTGAATATGTTGCGGGTATTTAAGCTCCGCTCCGCCATGTCGTTAGGAGCATGGATTTTGGCAGTCTTTTCCGGATGCGCATTTCTTGCCGTGGTCTGTTTCGAATTGCTATCACGAGGTTTCACGAATCCGCTTTGGACTTCATTGCTTTGGCTGGGTGAATCCTCTGCCGCCGCGGTTGGCATGCTTCTCGCCAGCTATACAGCAGTGCTAATCGGAGCGACAGCCATTCCCGTTTGGTCGGAAAATCGCAAGCTCCTTCCAGTGCATTTTCTAACTTCCGGTCTTGGTTGCTCAGCGGCGATTCTTGAGTTGGCGGGATTCTTGATTCCCGCTACGCAGGTCTTGGGATTTGCCGCATCGGGAATTGAGACTTTGATTGAGACCTTTCTGGAAGTGCGCAAGCGGCCGGTCGATGCACCGCTGCACCACGGCAAGTCGGGCACGACGCTGCGCATCGCCGGACTTCTCGAAGGACCCGCCGCACTTTTGCTACGCGTTTTCTGGGGCTCAGTTCCTGCGGGACGCTATGCTGCCGCGGTTTGTTTCCTGATTGGCGCCCTCCTCAGCCGCTACGCTTGGATCTGGGCAGGCCGCGCCTCTGCCCGCGACCCCCACGTCTTGTTTCACCTCCAGCGCCGAACCTGAGGAACGAAACAGAAGACAGTTAGAATTCGGTCAGTATTGGAGAGAGTCGGAAATCGAAGGTTGCAACCGCATACTGGAGAGGTAATTCCAATAGTATTTGTCGATTTTCTGGGTCACACCCTCGAGCGGCGGCATCTGAGCTTCTTCTATCTTTCCCTCAAACAACGGAGCAAATGCTTGCAAGGCACGGGCTGCTACTGGATACCACTTCTCGATCCAACCCTCAATGGTGACGCTGTTCTGCAGGTTGTCCTCGATTACCATCCGAGCTAGGGCCTGGCTCCATTCCCGATGCCACCGGCAATCTTCGTTAAGCGAATAAAAAACTTGACCGAGTAAATAGTCACCCTCCCGTAATGCAAGTTCGCTAACGTAGTTCATAAACATCTCGTCCATCAGCGGCTTGAGCACAAGGTTCAGTGCAACGAAAGCTTCCGCCCAGTCGTAACAAATCAGCAATTTCTCAATTGCCATGCGCAAAGGCTGCCACAGCGTATCGGTCTGCCAGCGTGCTTTGCTGTCGGCAGCGAAACCAGGATGAAACTGTTGAAGCTGCCGCACGCGGTACGCAATTCGTTGCACGCGCCGCATTTCGTCTCCCGCCTGCAGCGCCGCGGTGATGACAATGCGCCCGCTC
>DASXBH010000086.1:0-6246 GCA_036491775.1 Candidatus Acidiferrum sp. | reverse complement strand
CAGCCCACCGAGAAAGCGAAGTACGTTGCATTCGAATCCTACTTTGACCATTCGCAAATGCCGCAAGCAAGTTACGCTGGCATCGACTTTCCTTACGTTGAGGGGTTACGCCTCGACGAAGCAATGAACCCGCTCACGCTGTTGTGCGTCGGGATGTATGGAGAGACGCTGCCCAATCAGGATGGCGCGCCAGTGCGCATCATCGTTCCCTGGAAGTACGGCTACAAGAGCATCAAGTCCATCGTGAAAATCCGCTTCACCAAAAGTGAGCCACCTACCACTTGGAATCGCTCCGCTCCCAATGAGTACGGTTTCTACTCCAACGTGAATCCCAACGTCGATCATCCGCGCTGGAGCCAAGCCTCCGAGCGCCGGCTGGGCGAGATCCTCAAGCGCAAAACGCTGATGTTCAATGGATATGGCGATCAGGTGGCCAGCATGTATAGCGGCATGGATCTGAAGAAAAATTACTAACGTGATCGCGACGCTTCGAACATTTCTCCTGACCAAATGGGCCAAGGTGCTGGTGTTCACTTTGGGCCTGCTGCCTTTGGTTTTTCTGGGTTTCCGCGCATTGAATGGCCGGCTTACCGCCAATCCGGTGGAATTTCTGCAGCATTTTACCGGCGACTGGACGCTGCGTTTTCTGATCATCACGCTGGCCATCACACCGCTACGAAAATTGCTGAATCTGCCGGAGCTGATTCGCTTTCGCCGCATGCTGGGCCTCTTCGCTTTTTTCTATGTCTGCCTGCACTTTCTTACTTACATCGGACCCGACCAGGCCTTTAATCTCGCCGGAATGTGGAAGGATGTGGAGAAGCGTCGTTACGTTACCGTGGGCTTTCTAGGTTTCCTATTGCTAATCCCATTGGCCATCACCTCCACCAAAGGCTGGATTCGCCGCCTCGGTGGCAAGCGTTGGCAAACTCTGCATCGCGCCGTGTACCTATCCGCGATCTGTGGAGTGATTCACTACTATTGGCTGGTGAAATCCGACGTGCGCAAGCCGGTATTCTACGGAGTGCTGGTTGCGGCTCTGCTGCTTTGGCGTTTGGCAGATTGGCTACGCAAGCGAACCGCTGCAGTAGCGGTTAAAACCGCGGCGAGCGCCAGCTGAAAACGAACCTCGCAGAAATTTGTAATGGGGGCTGGCAGAACGACAGGCTAGTTTGAGTTGTCGGGTGCGTTGTTGCGAGGCTGGGTTTGTGCGTCGAAATCAATTCCCCAGAAATGCGGCGCCGGAGTCAGGAATTCCACGCCAACACGCTGGCCACGCGCTCCCGGCTCGCCCACAAACACGATGCGGCATTCCTGTTCTTCCAGAGTCTCCGGGTTAATCAGAACCAGCAGTTCGCCCGGATCCACTTCGTTTTTCAAGTAGACCAGACCTCCGTGCGCGTTCACCACCTGGCTCTCGCAGGTTTCGCGAAACTTGCGATGAGCGTGGCTGCGCCCTTTTGCCTGCAGGCGCATCCGGTGAAACACGCGCTGGCTACGGCGGCTCGAGGTATAGACTGCTTCGTTCATGGGACTATCATCAGTTGGCCAGGAAAAGCCGTCAATTGCCCTTCCGTACAGTGTTGCCCATTCGCCAAGCCGTCCATTTACGCCGCAAAACTTGTGCCTTACCGTTACTAGCCTTAGAATAACTACAGCGGTTTCGGCAGTAGCAAATCAGTCGTTCATCCCTATCCGTGGCCGCCTTTCTTTGAAATTTCGCGTATTTATTCGCGTCTTATCCGTAGAAGGAAATCATACTGCCTGAGGACCGTGCATGAACCTTGCCGAATTTATCGAAGGTCACCGCGAGCAGCACCTAACCGAACTTTGCGAATTCCTTCGTATCCCGTCGGTCAGCGCCAAAAGCGAGCACAAGCCAGACATCGAAAAGAGCGCCAAGTGGGTAGCGGATCACCTGCGTGCCGCCGGCTTCAAGACCGTGGAGATTGTTCCGACCAGCTTGCACCCGCTGGTGTATGCCGAGTCGCTCGAAGCTCCCGGGAAGCCGACGATTCTCTTCTATGGGCACTACGATGTGCAGCCGGCCGAGCCTCTGGAGTTGTGGACCAGCCCGGCGTTTGACCCGACCGCCCGCAACGGCAACTTGTTTGGACGCGGCACTGCCGACGATAAAGGCCAAGTTCACATTCACATCAAAGCTCTCGAGTCGCTTTTTAAAGTTCACGGCAAATTCCCCGTCAACATCAAGGTTCTGATCGAAGGCGAAGAAGAAGTTGGCAGCGTCAGCCTGTGGGATTACGTGCAAAGCCATAAAGAGAAATTGAAGGCCGACGCGCTGCTGGTTTCCGATACTTCCATGCTTGGCAAGGGAGTTCCGTCGATCACCTACGGTTTGCGCGGTCTGAATTATTACCAGATAGAACTGATTGGCCCGGAACGCGATCTGCATTCCGGCGTCTACGGTGGTGCGGTTCCCAATCCTTTGACGGTGCTGACCGAATTATTCTCGAAGCTGCACGACAAGAATTACCGCATCACCGTGCCAGGCTTTTACGAGGACGTCGCGACCGTCTCCGCCAAAGAGCGCAAAGCGCTGAACACTTTGCCGTGGAAGAAGAAAGATTTTGCCCGCGCCGTGGGTGCGCCGGAATATGTGGGCGAAAAGGGATTCACCACCGTAGAAAGACTGTGGATACGCCCAACTCTGGAATTAAACGGCATTTGGGGCGGCTATCAGGGTGAAGGCGCGAAGACCGTAATTCCTTCGAAAGCCTACGCAAAATTTTCGACGCGACTGGTTCCTAATCAAAATCCACAGAAAATAGCCAAACTGGTAGAAAAACATATACGCAAGCTTCTGCCCAAGACGGTGCATTGCAATTTCGAAGTGCTGAGCACCGGCAAGCCCTGGGTGGCGGCCTATCACGCGCCCATTTTCCAGGTGGCCCAGAACGCATTGCAAAAAGGATTTGGCAAGAAGGCTGTCTTCATTCGCGAGGGTGGTTCCATTCCGTTTGTTACCCAGATGCATGACACATTTAAAGTGCCTTGCGTTCTAATCGGATTCGGGCTGCCGGACGAAAATGCCCATGCGCCGGACGAACACATCGCGCTGGAAAATTACTATGGCGGAATCAAGGCCATCGCTCATTTTTACGAAGACCTCGCTGATCTCTAAACCCGATTAGCCGCTTCAGCCTCGTTCAATTCGGAAATCGTAACAACCCGCTTCGGTGTCTCGCACGTGCAGGTATCGGACTCTAGCGTTTTCCAGAAAGCGCTTCGCTACCTCTTCGGCTCTGCTGCCTTCCACATACTCCTTCACCAACACTGTTCGCTCGTCTCCATATCCAATCAGAGTCAGTGAATGCGCCCGCAGATCTTCAGGAAATATATTGGGCTGTTCGTAGCGTGTGCAGCCTTCGGCATGTATGAAAACGGGTCCCGGTAGGGGATATGGGGTCAGTTCATGGAACGGATCGTAGGTAAACAGCAGGCGCTCCTCATGCCCTACGCGGAAGGTGCGCAGGCAAAGGCGGCACGGCCCATACCCATCGGCGATTTCCTTGTGTGCAGGATGCCCATAAACCGGCGATTTCATCGTGGTCCGGACCAGGTCCGCCACCTTCATCGGGATAGCGATCATGCGCAGGTTGCTCATAGCTTCTCCTCATAGATAACAATCCGAGGAGATCTTGCCGGAACGCGGCGAATGCATCTATCCGATATGGTTCGCCAAATTAATGTCCAGGGCGAAGATCAGAGAGTGGAAAGTTGCGAGCGACGACCCTGCGCGTAGTCCTGCAACGCGGCATTGGCGGTGCTAATCGTCTTCAAGGCGTCCACAATCTTCGGCAGATCGGCTCCGCGCACCACGATGTACAGCTCATCTTCACTCAATCCGGTGTATACGCGATTGCCGATGCAGCCAAGACTGGTCATCGTGCCATGTTGAATCGAAGCAGGAAGCGCCATGCACGTTGGTCGCCCAAGTGCCGGTGAACCACTGCCAACACCAGCCCGCGCCGTAGCTTCATTCAGCAACATTGCGGCGGCCGGCTTGCATGCAATCAGCACGACATCTGGAGTGGAAGACGCTTCTCCCAAGGGCGAGTACAGAATGGCCTGTGGCGACTTGGCGAGCCGGGGAATTTGCGGAACCTCCTCCGGTTTCACATATCCCAAGTCAAACATCATCTTCAGCGTCTGTTCTGTTTCCTTTTCCCGGTCGGCGGAAAGCGGGATATTGTGGGTATACGCTCCCACGGCACAGTTGAAATGATTCTGCGGCATCGTGTAAAAGCTGCGCCCTTCGGCAGCGAGGCGCCAGAAACTGCAGCCCGAGGGTTCCGTGCCCTCAAATTTCTTAACATTCGTGGGTTCGGTATCGAGGAACGAGACCGCGACTGGGCGCCGATTTAGCTTCACGGCGTTGGCAATCTTTCTTTCGATTTCCTCCCAATTGCCTGACGTGCTCACAGTGGTTCTCCTTGATTAAGTTGGAATTAGAGAGAATAGCATAGCCAAATGGTTCCAATTCGACTCGAAAATCGTGCAAAGCCGCATGAAACCTGCACGTTTTGCACATGCCGAGAAAAAATACGCATTTTTTCGGCCTTTTTTGCAGTTTTGCCCTTGCGTTATATTTGGGCCTTCGCTATATTCCCAAACGGCCCGAGTCTTTTCCCAGAAAAATAGGGGTTTTTCTGCTCGTGCTGGCCTCGATTTGTTCGGGGTGGATAGACAAAACCAGGAGGATAAGCAGACTAAATGGCAGCTAAGCCACTGAGCAAGACTAAGATCGTTTCGCACATTGCCGAAAAGCTCGGCACGTCGAAGAAGGTTGTTGTGACTTTCTTTGAAGAACTTCACAAGCTCGCCGTGAAAGAAGCAAAAGGCAGCGCGGGGAAGTTCGTGATCCCGGGAATCGGCCGTGTTGTGAAGGCGCATCGTAAGGCCCGCATCGGCCGCAATCCTCAGACCGGCGAGCAGATTAAAATCAAGGCGAAGACGGTTGTTCGCTTGCGCCCCGCGAAGGTGCTGAAAGACGCCGTTCTAAAGTAGTAGATTTTTCCCGCCCAGGGAAAAACAAATTCAAAACCCCCGGAGCGCCTGACACTCAGGTCTACCGGGGGTTTTTTTCATCTAATTCGTGAATTTCTACCTGCGTTTTGTCTTTCTTGCCGAGAACTCCCGATTACAGCGTTTTCACGTACGCAATTACGTCCTTGATTTGCGAAGCTTCCAGGACGTCCTTGAAGGGAGGCATCAACTGGTCCCCATTCTCGATCCATGTCTTCAGGCTTTCATCGGTGATCTTGTTGCCGTTCACGCTGAACGTTCCTCGCTTCGAGAGTCCCTTTAATCCCGGGCCGATTTTCTTCTGGTCGCTGGTATCAAAGTGACACAGTGCGCACTTCTGCTGAAACACGGCCTTTCCCCGCGCGACCGCGGCGGCATTTGCTCCCCCTCCGCTGCTTTTCTTCCCGGAGTTTTGCGCCAGCACTACGCCCGCCGACAACAACGCGATGCAGGCCCCTAACCCGGTCACACTCTTCACGAAGCGGTTCACAGTTCCCCCTGAGTCCGAATTCGAACCCCACCATTCTCTCTATTCTGCAAACGATTTTCCACCCCGACCCGTCAGAAAGGACAGGTTGTCGATATGCACAGCTAGAACCTTCGTACCTTTGACCTGGTTCGATTCGCGCGGTCACAATAAACGCATGAATCAGGAGACCCTCACGCAGGCGTGGGAAGTTCTGCAAGACGCGTATCAAGCACAAATGGAAGGCGATTACGAGCGGGCTGTGGAGCTTTACCAGTCCTCGCTGCAGCTGCATCCAACCGCCGAAGCGCACACCTTTCTCGGCTGGACGTATCACTTTCAGGGCAGACTGTCGGATGCCATCGCGGAGTGTAAACGCGCCATTGAGCTCGATCCTGATTTTGGCAATCCGTACAACGATATTGGCGCCTATTTGATTGAATTGGGGCAGTTCGACGAAGCCGTTCCGTGGCTGCAGCAGGCCGTCGAAGCGCGCCGCTACGAGCCACGCCATTTTCCGCACTACAACATGGGCCGCGCGTATCTTGGCAAGGAAATGTATGGCCAGGCGATTCGCTGTTTTCAGGAAGCTTTGGAAATCGAGCCGCGTTATTCGCTGGCGCGCCAGGCGCTGGAATCGTTGCGCCGCATGGTGAACTGAAGTCCACTCAGTTTGTTGCCGCAGTCACCTCTGAAGGTTTCACGATCCGGTCGTAAATCCACAGCAACAACGT
>DASXBH010000085.1:0-6391 GCA_036491775.1 Candidatus Acidiferrum sp. | reverse complement strand
TCGACCGTATTGAGACTGCCGTGGCGACCCGACCTATTCTCGTTCGGACCTAAATTGCTGGGGCCACTGGCGACCAGCAATCTTTTCGGTGCGTTCATGTTCTTGCTACTAGCAGGATCGCTGTTCTATTTCGCGCGCAAGAAACTCGATTAGCCGCCTACCGCCGCCATCCGGCCGGCCGCTCCAATAAAGGGACGGGTACCCTCTCTTACGCGACGATGGACGACGAGTGTCCGTTTGACGTCACCTTGAAGCGCTGCACGAGTTCCTGTAGTTGTGTGGACATCTTCGCCAATTCTTTAGCCGCCTTCTGTGAATCGGTTGCGCCTTGCGACGTACTTTGTGCGGCTTGTGCCACGCCATGAATGTTCTGCGCCACATCTCCGGAGCCCTTGGCAGCTTCAGAAAGATTGCGAGACATTTCACTGGTGGTGGCCGATTGTTCTTCAACCGCGGTGGCGATGGTTCCAGAAATGTCGTTGACGTGGCCGATTACTTCGCTGATGGATGCAATGGCAGTGACCGCGCTCTTCGCATCGGCTTGAATTGTTTCGATCTTGCGGCTGATGTCTTCGGTGGCATTAGCGGTTTGCTTGGCCAATTCCTTCACTTCGTTGGCAACTACGGCGAATCCAGCACCTACTTCTCCGGCGCGTGCGGCCTCCACCGTAGCGTTCAACGCCAGCAAGTCGGTCTTCTGCGCGATAGACGTGATCACCTTAATCACCTGCCCGATTTCCGCGCTGGATGCGCCGAGCTTGGTGACAATCCCGTTCGTGTCACTGGCCGTTTTCATGGCATTATTTGCAACCTTCGCCGCTTCGGTAGCATTCTTGGCTATCTCGTGAATGCTAGCGCTCATTTCTTCCGTGGCACTTGCTACCGTCTGCAATCCGCGATTTACTTCCTCGGTCGCGGCGGAAACGGCATTGGCTTGTGCAGAGGTTTCCTCGGAATTTGCGCCGATCTGCTGGCTGACCGCAGAAAATTCCTCGCTGGCGTTCGCCACGTTCTGTGCATTCGACGAAATGGACTGCACAATGTTCCGCAGACTCTTCTGCATCTCATTCATCGAGCTGGCCAGTTCTCCGACCTCATCTCTCGAGTTGACGACGAGTTCCTTGCCGGTGAGGTCGCCGGCCGCGATGCGCTCTGCCACCTGTTTGACCTCGTTGATTGGCCGCGAGATTGCGCGGGCGATCCAAACGCCCATCGCCAAACCAAAACTCGTACTCAGAACCAACAGGATCGCAACCCCAAGTCGCGCTGATGAGTAGCTTTGTTCCCCACGCTTAATATCGACTTGCGAACTGGTCTTTTGAAAATCCGTCAAGGCAGCCGCCGCTTCTAATGTCGCAGCAAATTTCGCAAAATCTTCACCGAGTAACAATTCCGACGCTTGAGAGAGCTTATTTGCGTGTACTAGGTCCTTTAACAGGCTTTCCGATCGCATATAGTCACTCCACCGAGAGCAGAAAGCCTCGTATAGCCTTTTCTCCTCAGGATCATCGATATACTGCTCGTATTCCGTTTGGTCGGTTTTCAGTTTCGATTCTGCTGTGGACAGCCCTTCTTCGGATACCTTTCTGCCAGCTACATCATTGCCCGCAAGTATGAGGCGCATTTCCCAACGTCGGACGCTGTCGGCATCTCCACCCATATTTGCCATGAGGCGGGTTCCTCCAAGAATGTTGCCCCCCAAGTCCTCAGCATTTGCCTGAACGGACGCTAATTTAATAACTGCAAACAACCCCATGCCCGCTGACAGGGTTAAAACAATCGAAAAGCTCATGATCAGTTTTGTTGCAATCTTCTTATCCAGAAACCATTTCATCTGTACTCTCCTGTCGCTTCGCTCGGATCTTGTTTCACTTCGAAACGATTCGGCTGACTCATTCGTGAGCTTTTGCGACCGCAAGAAAACTGAGAGCAACTTGTATTCCAAATCGCGAATAGAGAACTGTTCAAGACTGCCGACGCAATTAACTTAAGTCGCATTGAACTCGAATGGTTCGCTGTTCTCCGTCTCTTTCGACTGCTCAAAAACTGATCGTCGAGCGCAGTGTACCCGCCAAGGCACGCGGGCACATCGGGTCGCCGTTGGGGTGATCAATGAACTGCAGGTCGGAGGTGAGGCTAAGCCAATGTTTTATTTGAACTCGATAAAATACTTCGAACGTCCTTTCGTGATGGTAAGCGCCGACATAGTCGCTATCCACTTCCGGTCCAAGGTGCACCAAACTAGCACCCAGCCCCAGTAAGTCCTCCGGACGCCGAGCCCATGGTCCGCTCCATTGAAAGCCCGCACCAGCGTGGCGATCTATTTCGTTGGACCAGGGATCCGCGTTCCCATATTGAAAAAAAACTGCCAGTCCACGAACCGCGCCCTTCAGAGAGCTCTGTTTGAGCAGATCCTGTTCGGCGACCAGATAGATCCCGGCCGCCCCGTCGTGCATTAGATCGGCATCGTCGCAGAACTGCTGAGCATGCCGCCAGTAACCTAGCGCAACTCGGCCGTGCAATTCGCTTGCAGACAACTGCCAACGAACACCGCCCTCCGAAATTGACATCATGCCCTTCGGGTCGTTCCTGAAAATACCTTGAGCGAGATAAAAGAAGCTGCGAGGTGCCAGGACTACGGTGGCACCTGTGCGGGGCGAAGGGTAGGAAGACATTTCAGCGATGGATGGGCTGTATCCCATGGAAGAATTAAGGAATCCAGAAGCATTCTCAACATAGGCAAATTCTGTATTGGCATCGATTCGGCCAATTTTCAACCGGAATTTCCCTTCGAGAATGGATTTTTGAATCCATAGTTCAAACAGTTCGGTTCCTTGAGCCGCGTTGATATTGGAATAGCCCTGCGCATCCAACACAATATCGTCGGAGCCGTTTCCTCCGACAAAACTATGCATGCTGGCGAAACCCTTCGTCGCTTGCCAATCCAGTATTTTTTGAAAATCCAAGGTGACGCTGGTTTCCAGCAAGCTGCGCCCGTCTACTTGGTCGGGAGTGCGATTTCGGAGCAGGGCGCCGGTAATTTCCGTTTTTATGAAGAGATGGGGTTCCACGCCTCGATCAGCTAACTGCGCATCCCATCGGCGGGCGTTGCGGATCAGCCCTTCTTCCTTTTTTTCTGTGGGAGGCGAGATGAGTGGCGATGCGGCAAGCATTCGGCAACCCGACTCTAACGGATTCATACTTTCCGTGCAGAGATCACCCGAGACGACGATGGACGGCTCGACCTGCGGATCATTAGGGCGGGGCTCATCCGACTGGGCGAGCATGAGGTAAGGAAAAAATCCATAGAAGACGATAGCTAAACAAATGGATCCGATGCGGCGCACAGGGCTTCCTCCTGCAAGGTTGCCTTGCCAGTGAACACAATCCGTCTGTTGGTTTATCGGCCGAGATCTCAAAAACTTCGGTCAAAAAGATGGAACGGAAGGCAGGCACCGAGGAGGGAGGCCGAAGTCGGCAGATAGATCCGTTAAACGGCGGCGGGAATGTCTCGATTGGGGACTAGCGGAGAGCTTTGAGTTGCAGGGAATTCGCCAAGTTGAATGATTTTTTCGGCGTCCAGAACCAGCAACAATTGCTGGTCCAGTTTGCAGACGTGCAAGGTTACGTCGCGTACGGCCGGCTTAAGAGTTTCTGCCGGCTTTTCGAATAAGTTGGAATCCACATCCAGGACCATGCCAATCTTGTCGACCAGCAGATTCATTGAACCTTCGCTAGTGCGAATGACCATCATCATGGGATTTTCGGTTTGCTGAACGGAGGTGAGACCCAAACGGATTCTGAGGTCGATGGTAGTCAAGATTTGTCCCCTCAGATTAATGATCCCTGGCAGAACCGGCGGCGCAAGTGGCACCCTGGTGATGTGCTGGTGCTCCATGAATTCCTGGACGTCTTCGATCGGCACACCAAAGCAGATGTTATTTATAAAAAACGTGGAATATCGCCGATTGTCAGCCATTAGTTTTCTACTCCTGAGGCAGCTAGTGCGGTAGTCAGGGTGTCGCGCGATTGCGGATCGGACAACAAGGCCTCTATATCGAGTAACTCGGTGACCCGTTGTTGAATAACCAGCGAACCGCGCACGCCAGGCCGGCTGGCAGGGGTAAGGTTTTCGACAGCTACTTTTACAATTCCGAGAATGCGATGTACCTCGAGTATAACGTCCTTGGAATCGGCGAGCCGTATTACCACCGCGGAGATCTTTTGGGCGGTGCCGTCGGACTCTGCTTCTGGCGTGCGTCTCTTGGCACGCCGCTCGTCGAGAAGGTTTGCCAGTAGGGTAATCGGTAATATTTCCTTGCGGTATTGCACCACCGTTAAGTCGCCCATCGGCTCTTTTGCAGAAGGGGCAAATTCCTCCAGGCGCTGAACACAATCAAGCGGAATGGCCATGCGCTCGTTATCGGGTCCTGCCAACAGCAGCAGCGACACTTTTTCGGCCTGCTGAGATTCGCACATCTGCTCGACCCGCGCTTCGTGATCGAGAACCACGCCAGCTTTACGGACGAACGCCGCAATATCCAGAATGAGCGCGACGCGACCGTCGCCCAGAACCGCCGCACCAGAATAGAGGGCGATGCTCTTGAAACGCTTATCGAGGGGCTTAATCACGATTTCTTCGGTGCTACGGATGGTGTCGACGTGCAAGGCGATCTGGCGACCCTCAGTACGCACGACCACCAGTTTCATGATGTCGGAATTCAAGTCGGGACCATCATCCAACTTCAATTCGCTGCGCAAGGAAAGCAGCGGCAAGATCGTTCCGCGAAAACGGAACACCGACACTCCGTCAATTGATTCAATAAGTTTTTGCACACCTTGGGTATCCAAGGCGATCATTTCAACCAGCGCGGCTTGGGGAATGGCGAACACGGAACTCCCGCTAACAACGGTCAAAGCAGGAATGGTGGCTAGTGTCAACGGAATCTCCAACCATAAGGTGGTGCCTTGACCCTTTACACTCTCGAGTTTTGCCCGTCCGCCAATTCGTTCGATGTTGGTTTTCACAACATCCATGCCTACGCCACGCCCGGACACGTTGGTTACTTTCTCAGCCGTGGAAAGTCCCGGAAGAAAAATGAGGTTGAGCAGTTCCGAGTCCGCCGCCTTGCCGGCATTGGCAGCGCTGATAAGGCCTTTGGCGATGGCTTTCTGCTTTACCCGCTCAACGTCAATGCCTGCGCCGTCATCAGAGATTTCCAAGTGGAAATTGCCGCCCTCGTGGAACGCGCGCACGCTAACGGTTCCTTCTTCAGGCTTGCCGAGCTTGCGACGCAGTTCTGGCGTTTCAACGCCATGATCAACGGAGTTGCGCAGAATGTGGGTGACCGGATCCTTGATAGCTTCGAGCAGGGTTTTGTCCAGTTCCGTGTCGCCTCCTTGCGTGACCAACCGGACCTTTTTGCCAATGTCTTTGGAGACGTCCCTGACAATACGCGGCAACTTGTCGAAAAGCTGGCCGACCGGTTGCATACGCGTTTTCATAACGTTCTTGCGCAGCTCGGACGTCACGTAATTCAATCCATGCACGGCGGCACTAAGATTTCGTTCGTTGGTATCGGCGGAAAGCTGCAACAGCCGGTTGCGCAATAACACCAGCTCACTGACCAGATTCATCTGCTTTTCGAGCAGGTTCACATCCACGCGAATTGTTGCGTCTTTATTTTCCTTAGCGTCGACCAGCGCAGCCTCCTTGGGCACTTCACTTCTCGGCTTTGCTTCGACAGCAGCATTGGTGACGTTAGGCGATTCGTCTGGAGGAACTAATTGCGGAGTGACCTCAAGCTCCGGGATGGAAACAGCTTTCTGTGGAAATTCGGAAGTCTGTGGCGGTCCTGGGATCGGCACTTCACGGGCTTGTTGCATCCTCTTTAACTTTGCGATCAATTCCAGCGAGTCTGCTTGGCCCTCCGATTCGGTGGCGGCAATTTCGCGCAAATATCCCCGGATCACATCAACCATCTCGAGAAGGGCGTCGGCGATGCCCTCGTTTAGCTCCAGTTCCCCATCGCGCAGGAGGGAGAGCAAACTTTCTCCGGCGTGCGCCAAAGCCTCCAATCTGGAAAAACCCAAAAAGCCACAGGTGCCCTTGATAGTATGGATCGCCCGGAAAATGCTCTTCAGCAGCTCCGGGTTTTTTGGCTCGTTTTCCAATTTTACGAAGTCCTGATCGAGGCGATCCAAGTTTTCTGTGCTTTCTTGAACAAATTCTTTGATGAGATCATCCATAGTGCGTGCCCCAGACGGTTCAGGCAATGCGGATGGATGCAATCGATAAGCCAATCCAACCAAGTGTGAATTAGAGGGTGCTAATGAGTGCGTGTCATTATCGTCCTCGGTGCGCGCCTTCCTTTCTGACCACCGCATCGGG
>DASXBH010000084.1:0-2810 GCA_036491775.1 Candidatus Acidiferrum sp. | reverse complement strand
AACATATTCCGCGGATCAGAGCAGAAGGTGGGCACGTATTCGTCCCACCGCTTGGCAGCCATGTAACGTTCGCGACGCAACATTCCGAACTGGTGGTCGACGAACTTGTGGCGGATGGAACAGTGGTAGAGTTCGCATCGCGGGAGCCCAATAAGAAAGCGCTGCGCTTCGAGGTTCATCAAGGCGTATTGCACAACGTGCAATGGATTAATCCCATCGATTACGATTTGAAGTTTCAAAACCCTGAACCTCCAGGCGAGGTCGCAACCCGCGGAAAGTTTGGCGTTTGGGTCAAAGGCAATCCAGGCGAAACTCCGATTTCCGGCGAGTACACATTCGATCGTGCGGACCTGGGGGTCTACCGCGGGATCGCTGGCACACTGGCCTCCAAAGGAAAATACGACGGCCTTCTCAAGCACATCGACGTAACCGGCTCGACGGAGGTTCCCGACTTCGAGGTGGAGACTGGGCGCCACAAAGTGAAACTGGTAACTCAATTCGGGGCGTTTGTTGATGCGATTCACGGCGATACCTTCCTTAAACATGTGGACGCTCGTTTCCGCCGGACCAATCTCGTGGTGGAAGGCAGCGTCGCCGGCATCAAAGGGCGCAAGGGTAAAACAGCGCTGCTTGATCTGATCTCGCGGCAGGGACGCATCGAGGATATTCTCGGATTATTCGTTAGCGAGCCTCGCCCGCCGATGTCGGGAGCGATCTCGCTGAAGGCGAAAGCAGAGATCGGGGGCGGGCCGCAACCTTTTCTCGAGAAGGTAAAGCTGCACGGGGCTTTTGGCATCGACGAAGGCACCTTCTCCAAACCGACAACCCAGGAAAGCGTGAATGAGTTGAGTGCTGGGGCCCGCGGTGAAAAAATGGAAGATGCCGAAACCGTGCTCACCGACCTGAAGGGGCAAGTCGTGCTCGAACGCGGAATCGCGAAATTCTCTGACCTATCATTCGGTATTCCCGGCGCGACAGCCAACATGTATGGCACTTACAATCTTCTGAATCACAAGATCGATTTGCATGGCAGGATGCAGGTCGACACCAGCATTTCGAAAACCACCACTGGTGTGAAGTCGCTACTCCTCAAGGCTATCGATCCTTTCTTCAAAAAGAAAAAGAAAGGCGAGATCGTGCCGGTTCATATCACGGGAACCTATGAGCACCCGCAATTCGGGCTGGACTTGACATCCCAGAAAAATCAGGAACATACGCTCCAGTAGCGGCCCGCACTTCATTGCCGTAAACATTTGACCGTGTCATGACATCCAAGAGTTCACTAGGAGATCTATGTCCTCAGAGGTCAGACCATTCTTCATAGGCAAGAGTTTGCTCGTTTTGTTTGTCGTCTGTGGAATCGCTTCCTTGCAGCTCGCGTGCGGTGGCGGAGGCAAGAACGGTACCTCAATCACCGTCCAGACGCCAGTTCCCGCGGGCCAACCCACATTCAGCCACGTTGTGGTGCTGGTGGAGGAGAATCACAGCTATTCCGAGGTGATCGGAAACTCCTCCATGCCGTATCTCAACAGTTTGGCCTCGAAATACGGACTCGCCACGCAGTATTTTGCTGACGCGCATCCGTCGATTCCGAACTACTTTGTCCTGACCACGGGTCTCCCGGAGACGTTAGACGATAATTTCTCGGGCACTATCAGCGATGACAATATCGTCCGCGAGTTGGTGAAGGCCGGCAAGAGCTGGAAGTCCTACGCGGAATCGCTCCCCTCCCGCGCTTATCTCGGTGCAAATACCGGGCTTTATCTCAGGCGCCACAATCCTTTTACGTTTTTATCGGACGTACAGAACGACGCCAGTCAAGCGGCCAATGTGGTTCCCTTTACCCAATTCGCAACCGACCTCGCGAATGACGCGCTGCCTCAATATTCCTTCATCTCGCCGAATACCATGGACGACGCTCACAATGGTACCTTGGCCGAAGCCGATGCCTGGCTGCAAACGAACATCGCACCCCTGCTTGCCAATTCGGCGTTTCAGGCTAGCGGCCTGCTGATCATCACTTTCGACGAGGGTGCCCAGTCCGATATTGACCACCTCGGCGGACACGTCGCGACCCTCATCATCAGTTCAGCAGCCAAGTCAGGATTCCAGTCGACCAACGTCTACCAGCATCAAAGTGTCCTACGCCTGACTCTTGCCGGTTCTGGTGTCACAACCTTCCCCGGCCTCTCGGGGATCGCGCCGGATATGACGGAATTCTTCAACGGCCACTAACTCCGAGGGCTAGTCGGCGAATTGCTTCGGGTGGGCGAAATGCTGCTGCTCGCGCCTTGGAATCCCGTCAAACTACGCCGAAACCGCTAGGAGAATGGATGAGGACCGTAACCAACGCCCTCCGTCTACGCGATGCATCGTATAGACATATCTAAGGTTAGTTCGTAAGGTCAAGTATGGCTGTTGGGACCGCAAGGCAAAAACCTACGCCCGTCAGAATCCTCGTCGTAGACGATAGCCAACTCATGCGTCGCTGCTTGCGAATTCTTCTGGAACAGCAGGACGCCTGGAAGGTTTGCTGCGAGGCGTCCAACGGTTTGGAAGCGATAGAAAAAGCCAGGCAAGCCGCGCCCGACCTAATCGTGCTCGATTTCCAGATGCCGGAAATGAACGGCTTGGACGCGGCAAAGGAAATCAGACGCCAATGGCCAGAGGTTCCGATTCTCATGGTCACCTTGCACATGTCTCCTCAACTCGAAGACCAAGCCAAAAGGATCGGCATACGCGGGGCATGCGACAAGGGCAATATCCAGTGTGTGGTGGAAGGGGTGGACGCTTTACTGCACCACGGAACT
>DASXBH010000083.1:0-4405 GCA_036491775.1 Candidatus Acidiferrum sp. | reverse complement strand
CGCCACCGCGCGATCAATCAGTGGGTCGTAGCCGCGCACCACGCGACTCGACGCTCCTGTACCCAGCGTTTCAAGAACCTGGTAACGGCCGACTTGCACGAGCGTTTATCTCCCGCGGAGCGATCCGCTCCTCATCACCTGCACGCAAGAGTAAGGGAAGCTCACGACACCCGACATGAAGCGCCAGTCACGTTTGCAAGGTACCTTAGTACTGGCCAAGATGGGATACCGCTGTGATTTCGCCGCTTGTGTACACCTCTGTAGTAAGGGTCGAGGCCTGTAGGCCTCACTAAAGTGGTGGGAGAAAGTCATCCGGAAAGGGTGAGCCTTCCAAGGCAAAGGTCAGGTTTTTCCACCGCATCTTCAGTGAAGCGCCAACGCCGTCTGCAACACCGGATCAGACCGCATCTTTCCCGGAAGGTCATGCACAAACGTCGTCATCGCCGGGTGCCATCGGTGATTGAATCCAAACGCCAGCATTTCCGACATCGCCTGATCTGGCGTCCAATTCTGAAACCCAATCCGGTACGCCGCAATAAAAACTCCCGTCCGATCTTCTCCCAGCGCGCAATGCACAAAAATCGTCTGTGTCGGAGCTTCTTTCAACAGTGTAAAAAAACTCGCCAGCTGTTCATCGGTCGGTGTCGAAAATCCGCCAATCGGAATGTGTACGAAGCGCATACCCAACGCTTCCGCCTCACGCCGTTCGTGCTCCACTTTGCCGCGCGATTCGCTGCGCAGGTCCACAATGGTGGTAATTCCCATATTTTTTAGCAGCGCAATGCTCGAAAGATTCGGTTGTGCGCCTCGAAAAAGATTGTCAGAAACTTTTCCGACGTTGTGAATTCCGGGCACAACTACTTTTTGGCCGTACGAAGATGAGATCGAAGAGTTCGGAGCAGCGGATTGTGCGTGCGCAGCAGGATGCGAGATGAGGAAAAAAAGGAAAACGAGGAAAAAATAAATTCGTCGCATAGCAAGTTGGATGCAAAGACTTTACCGAATGTCTTCTTCAGTATTTCACAAAATTCCTGTAGTGATTTCCCGTAACGGCACCACAAGATATGGGCGCTTACGAAAAAACTTACCTAGATTTTGTGATTTTCTCTTGACAGGATTCTTCCCGGGTTCGATACTTCGATTCCAGATTCGGGGGACGTGGAAGCGCCAGACGGACCAGAGTCGGGGAGATGTCAGTTGGTCTGACATTGGCCCACGTACCTGCCCGGGATCACCGAAAAAAACGAGCGCGAAGTGAATGCTCCGCGCAGTTCTTCAAGCGGCGGAGTTCCGATGTTCGGCCTTGTGCACTTCACAGGCACTGGCTGAGCATGGGCATTTTGCAGTCGTTTTTTCCCGGCGGGCAGATTCCACTTCACTGAATCCTCAGATTGGGCCCATGGTGCGGTACACCCTTGCGTCGAACAAGGGAGTAAAATAGAAGGGTTCCCCCTTTTGGACAGGGAGCCCGAAGCGGGGAGGAAAGATGGCAACGGTGAAGTCAGCATTGCACGGTAAGAGAGTGGAAACGTCGGACGCAGGCAATGGTGCCGATCTTAATAAGGGCTTGGTGTTCGAACGATTCTTCACCGACGGTAAATCTTCGCCTTTCGACAAGGTGGAGTGGGAAAAGCGCACCGCCCAGATTGGCAACGAGAAGGGCGTCACGATTTTCAAGCAGGAAAACGTCGAAGTTCCCAAAAGCTGGTCGCAGACTGCCACCAATATCGTCACCAGCAAATATTTTCACGGCAAGCCTGGCTCCCCCGAGCGCGAAGGCTCCGTGCGTCAGCTCATCAGCCGCGTGGTCAGTACCATCGTCCGCTGGGGCGAGGAAGGCGGCTACTTCGCCGATTCCGCTGCCCGTGATGCCTTTAAAGATGAACTGACCCACCTGCTCGTCGAGCAGAAGATGAGTTTCAACTCCCCGGTCTGGTTCAACGTCGGCGTGCAGCCCAAGCCGCAATGCTCGGCCTGCTTCATCAATTCCGTTCAGGACAACATGGAATCCATCATGGGCCTGACCAGAACCGAAGGTATGCTCTTCAAGTGGGGCTCTGGCACCGGCACAAATTTCTCCGCTCTGCGTGGCAGCAAGGAAACCCTCTCCGGCGGCGGCATCGCTTCCGGCCCAGTCAGCTTCATGAAGGGCTTCGATGCCTTTGCGGGCGTAATTAAGAGCGGTGGCAAAACGCGTCGCGCTGCCAAGATGGTCATCCTCAACATCGACCATCCAGATATCGTTGAATTTATCGAATGCAAAGTGAAGGAAGAAAAGAAGGCTCACGCGCTCATCGGCCTCGGCTACGACTCCGCGATCGACGGCGAAGCCTACAGCTCCATCTTCTTCCAGAACGCTAATCACTCTGTCCGCGTCACTGACGATTTCATGCGCTCGGTCGAAGAGAACAAAGATTGGTGGACCAAGAACGTTACCGACGGCCAGCCCAACGAAAAAGTTAGCGCCAAGGAATTGCTCGAGAAGATTTCCGACTCCACCTGGCACTGCGGCGATCCCGGCATGCAGTACGACACCACCGTGAATCGTTGGCACACCTGCAAGAACACCGCACGCATCAACGCCAGCAATCCTTGCAGCGAGTACATGTTCCTCGACGACACTGCCTGCAACCTGGCTTCATTGAACCTGATGAAGTATGTAGGTGGAAACGGCCAGTTCGATGTCGATGCCTTCCGCCATGCCGTCGACATCACCATCACCGCCCAGGAAATTCTGGTCGACAACGCCAGCTATCCAACTCCGAAGATTGCCGAAAACTCGCACAACTTCCGTCCACTCGGTCTCGGCTACGCCAACTTGGGCGCGCTGCTTATGTCCATGGCGTTGCCCTACGACTCCGAACAAGGGCGCGACGTTGCCGGTGCGATCACCGCGCTGATGTGCGGCGAAGCCTACGCGCAGTCTGCTCGTGTGGCCGAGAGAATGGGTCCCTTCGCCGGTTACGACGTGAACCGCGAACCCATGCTCGACGTCATTCGCATGCATCGCAACTCCATGCGCGGCATCAAGCCCGAGCATGTGCAACCCGAGCTTTACATGGGCGCGCAAACCGCCTGGGACGATGCCCTCGAACTAGGCGAGAAGCACGGCTTCAAGAATTCGCAAGTTACCGTGCTCGCTCCCACTGGCACCATCGGCTTCATGATGGATTGCGACACCACCGGCATCGAACCCGACCTTGCCCTCGTGAAGTACAAGAAACTCGTCGGCGGTGGCGTCATTAAGATCGTCAACAACACCGTGCCGCAAGCTCTGATGCGTTTGGGTTACACCCCCGAGCAGACCAGCGAAATCGTTACCTACATCGATAAGAATGGCAAAATCGATGGCGCGCCTTTCCTCAAGGAAGCGCACGTTCCCGTGTTCGATTGCTCGCTCGCACCTGCAGGTGGTGGCCGTTCCATCGCTTGGACCGGTCACGTCCGCATGATGGCCGCTGCGCAACCCTTCCTTTCCGGTGCGATCAGCAAGACCATCAACATGCCCGAAGAATCTACAGTTGAAGACATCATGAAGGCCTACGTAGAATCGTGGAAGTTGGGGCTCAAGGCTGTGGCCATCTACCGCGACAATTCCAAACGCTCGCAACCGCTCAGTGCCGCTGGCAAGAAAGACGAGAAGAAAGCTGTGGCCGTAGTTGAACCCGAGCAGCGCGAACTTTTCGCTCGCACCCAGCGCGAAAAACTTCCCGTCGAACGCGACTCCGTCACCCACAAGTTCAGCGTCGGTGGTCACGAAGGATACATCACCGTCGGCATGTACCCCGACGGCCGCGCTGGCGAGATCTTCATCAAGATGTCCAAGGAAGGCTCTACCCTCTCCGGGGTCATGGACGGCTTGGCGCTGACCCTTTCCATCGGCTTGCAATATGGCGTGCCTCTCAAGGTTCTCGTCGACAAACTGGTCAACACCCGCTTCGAACCCAGCGGCATCACCGCCAACGCCAACATTCGCTTCGCCACTTCCGTGCTGGATTACATCGCGCGCTGGCTCGGCGGCCGCTTCATCTCCGCGGAATATCTCAAGCTCAACGGTATGCCTCCCGCCGAAGGAACCGTGGTCGCGGGTACGCTGCTCCCAACTGGAAACGTGCCCATGTCGGTGCCGGCTCGCAAGGTCGAACCGAGCGCCAGCACTACGCCGCGCGATCAGCACGAAGGCGCGCCAACCTGTTCCGAGTGCGGCATGCTCATGGTTCCCAA
This sequence comes from Candidatus Acidiferrum sp., assembly GCA_036491775.1. Lineage (GTDB taxonomy): Bacteria > Acidobacteriota > Terriglobia > Acidiferrales > UBA7541 > Acidiferrum. The sequence goes on along the minus strand of DASXBH010000083.1, from coordinate 181 downwards.
TGGCGCTTGCTATAAGTGCGAAAATTGCGGCAGTACGAGTGGGTGCAGTTGATGCGGGAAGCCCAGGAGACGCCACGATGAGCGCACTCCCCGGAACGGCCTACGCAGTACAAACCGCACCAAGTCCGCCGAAAACGCGTGGCTTTCTGCACATCGTTCGGCACGGCGCGGCGCTCAACGC
>DASXBH010000082.1:0-5910 GCA_036491775.1 Candidatus Acidiferrum sp. | reverse complement strand
TTGATGTGGTCGCGCTGCTCCGGCGTCAATTGCCGCCAGGTATTTTCGTTGGCGCGCAAACTCGCCTGCTGTTGCGGCGTCATATGATCCCACTGATTGAATTGCTGCTTGATCTTGTTTTGCTTGTCGGGTGCCAAATTTTGAAACGCGCGGCTGTTTTGCATGACGCGGTCGCGCTGCTGCGGCGAAAGTTCGCGCATTTTGTCGACCCAGGGACGCGGCGCTCCCACACCCACTTGTTGCCGGGGTGAAAAAACCGCGCCGGTTCCGTTGTGCGCACCATTTTGATTATTGAAATTGTTTCCGCCCGGATGTCCCTGCGGCGGCCGCGCCGCATTGGGATTTGCAGGTGGCCGGTTCGCATTGGAATTATTAGGATTCTGCGTGTGCGGCGGGGTCGCCGGATGCGCTTGCGGCTGGGCCGGCGGACGGTCTGGATGCGGATTCTGCTTTTGCGCCCAGCCAAACGCCGGCAGCATCGCGGCACTTATCAGTGCCAGCATTGCGATTCCGAGTTTGTTTTCAATTCGCCGCATTCTATTTTCGTAACACTTACAAATTTTGTTGCCTCGATCGCACTAACGACAAAGAGGCTTCTCACTTCGCCCGCAATTACAAAATCACGCTTACATCGGCTGTTGCGCATTCTCCGAATTGTCTTCGACCGGCGGAGGCAATTCCTTCAGCGGTTCGAAGTTCGACAGCACATCGTGATCTTCCAGCACCGGCAGATCCTGCATCAATTGCGCATCGTCCACCTGTACCGGCAGCACCGGCTGTTGCGTGGAATATCCCATCCACAACGCCGCAAAGAGCAAAACCGTTGCGGCAAAGGCCACGCGCGGCGAAACTTTCAGCCACGCCCACCAGCTGACCTTTTGCGGCTCCGCAGCGACCAGTGCATGCACCCGCGCATCGAACGCGGGCGACGGTTCAATCACCGGCAATTCGTCAAGCAGCCCAGACACCGCGCGGAATTCATTCACGCGCAGATGGCACGCCGCACACGCCGCCAGATGCTTTTCAACATCCAGCCGCTCGCTTTCTTTCAGCCGCCCATCCACGTATCCGAGGATCCGGCTTTCCATTCGTTCACAACTCATGCGCCCTTCTTTCCCTACCTTAGTGCTTACCCTGAAGTGCCACGAGCGGGGCTAGTTCCACTCGCAACGACTCATACGCCCGGAACAGCAGCGACTTTAGCGCGCTCTCCGAGCAACTCAAAATTTTAGAAATCTCTGCATAGTCCAGTTCTTCATATTTGTGCAGCAGCACCGCCGCGCGCTGCTTTTCCGGCAACTTGTCGATGGCATGCCGAATCATCTTCTTGCGAACATCTTCGACCAGATGTTGCTCGATGTTCGGATGCTTTTCGGGAACATCCATGGGCCGCTCATCGCCATCTTCCGCATCGACCGTGGCCGGCGCATCCATCGATATCTCCAACTTCTGATAGCGATTGTCGCGAACCGAATTGAGCGCCAGATTGGTGGCAATGCGAAACAGCCACGTGGTGAACTTCGCGCTAGGCACGTAATCTTCGCGTGCCCGGTAAACGCGGAGAAACACCTCTTGCGCCAAGTCTTCCGCCTGTTCGCGGTTGCGAACCATGCGGTACAAAAAGTTGACGAGTGGCGTGCGATAGCGCTGCAACAGAAGCTCAAACGAAGCTTCGTCGCCGGCCTTCACATCCAACATCAGTTGGACGTCGGTTCTAACCATAGCCGCCACACTGTAACAAACACTTGCGTTCTCAAAAAGTTGCAGATGAGGCATCCGGGGCAAGGAAGGTACCCGGACTATCACTCGGTTGCGAGGCGGTGGACTAGACCTTGAATAAGGTGTGCATAATCAACAAGCTAGCCACCCCTATGAAGACTAATATAGCCATGCGCCAATTAGGCTCTTTGTTCACCTCGGGGAGCAGGTCGGTGGCCGCCACGTAAAGGGTGACGCCCCCTGAGAGTGGCAAGGCGTACTTCAGTTGGCCCTGGAGTTCACTGGTCAAGAGCACGCCAGCCAGCGTCGCTGCGCCTAATAACCCGGCAGCGCGAACCGCGTTGCGTTTGCCTTGGCCGCTGGCGAGCACCACGGAGGCGACGGTGAATCCTTCGGGAAGTTTGTGGAGGAACACAGCGAAAAAGATGATGGCGCCGAGCCAGGTGGAGACCAGAAAACCTGCGGCGATGGCGACACCGTCGAAGAAGGTGTGAATCACCAGGCCGATCAGGACGCTGCGCTGCGCGTGGCCGTGTTGCATCTCGGCGGTATGGGTTTCTTCGCCGAAGTGAAAATGCGGAGCGAGGGTGTGTTCGAAAAGATGTACCAGGAAGAAGCCGATCAGCACATAAATGAGGGCGTTCTCGCCGGAGAGGCGGACCGATTCGGGGATCACTTCGACGAAGGCGACGGACAGCATGTATCCGGCTCCGAGTGCCACGAAATATTGCAGGTATTGCCGCGGCCAATCGCGACGCACCACAAAGTAGCCACCGAGTAGATTTCCGCCGCCCGCAACTAACCCCAATATCGCGGCGAGGGCAACACGGAATGAGAGTTCGTGGGTCATGGAGTGTGTGTGGAGAGCGCGCGCTGAGGCAATGCTGGCCGCCGCGACTGCTTTGAAGCGGCGCTAAGCGTGAGCCTAGCCGCTGTGGCGGAAGAGAATCACATCTCCTTCTTGGACGATGTACTCTTTTCCTTCCAGGCGGACCTGGGCCTTTTCTTTGGCGGCCGCGATGCTGCCCGCTGCCAGCAGGTCTTCGCAACGGACCACTTCTGCGCGGATAAAACCCTTCTCGATGTCGCTGTGAATTTCTCCGGCAGCTTTCACCGCGGTTGAACCTTTGCGAATGGTCCACGCGCGTACTTCGGGTTCGCCAGCGGTAAAGAAGGCGTAGAGACCGACGAGATCATACGTAGCGCGGATCATGCGGTTCAATCCTGGCTCTTTGAGGCCATAGGAGGCCAGCAGTTCAGCAGCTTCCTTTTCTTCCATCTCGGCAAGTTCCGCTTCCAGGCGCCCGCAGACGGCAACTACTGCGGTGTTGGGACGACCTTGGAGTGCGGACAATTTGTGTTTCTCGACCGCTTTGTCCAAGTCCGCGGCTTCGTCGTCGCCCAGATTCAGCACGTACAACATGGGACGGGCTGACAGAAACAGAAAGCCGCCAATGGGCTTGCGTTCCTCTGGGGTGAGTTCCAATTCACGCAGAGGCTTCTCGGCTTCAAGATGCGCTTTACACTTTTCGAGGACGGATTTTTCCAATTCGAGGAGCGGATCCTTTTTCTTCTTTAGGTCTTTGTCAACACGTTCGAGGCGTTTGGAGATCTGGTCGTGGTCCGAGAGGATCAACTCCAGGTCAAGATTCGTGGCATCGCGCAGCGGGTCGATGCTGCCTTCGGAGTGCGGCACGCTGGGATCGTCGAACACGCGAATCACGTGAGCGATGGCGTCGACGTCGCGCAGGGTGGCGAGACTTTCGCGCATGCGTTCCTTCTGCACTCCGGGCAAGTCGACGTACTGCACGGTGGCGTAGGTGATCTTCTTCGGATTGTACAGCTTGGCCAGTTCGACCAGGCGCGGCTCTGGCACTTTGGCCACGCCGACGTGGGTGGCTTGGCCACCCTTGGCCTCGACATTCGCTTTAGTGAGGATGCGAAAGAGAGTGGTTTTTCCTACTTGTGGTAGTCCAATAATTCCAGTCTGCATAAACTCGAAATTTTAACACATCCGCGATGTTTCACCGGCGGCATCTGGCAGGAAGCGGATGGCTTCGCGATGGTTGGTCAGTGCGGCGGGAAGAAAGGCCTCACCTTCGAAGGGGCCAGCTACGTTGAGGCTTCGCGTTTACAGTTTGCGAAATGGCTCTGGCAGAGAGGGATTCAGTGAGTAGGCGCCCGGACCGGTAAAGAGAAAGGCGACGGCGATTAGCAACTGTGTCAGGGCGTATTCAAAGCCGCCTTTCCCGACGTCGAATCCGTGCGGAAGGTGAACCATGAAAATTGCGCCCAGCATCACGATGACGATGCACAGCGCGCCAACCCGAAACAAAACACCGGTGGCGATCGCCAATCCGCCAGCGACCTGTGCCAGACCGACCAAATAGGCGGCAACGAGCGGCATGTGTGTGAAGTTCGAAAATCTCTGAGGGCCGAGGCCGCCAAACGCTCCAAACAAGATGGCGCTGCCGTGATACAGGAACGCGAGGGCGCTGGCGACGCGCAGGATCAACAGCGCCGCATTCACGCCCGCAGAGTGTCGCGGTCCCTCAACGCCTGGCAAGCTCATGCCCCCACCTCCCGGAGTTCAAAGATGCTCAGAAACGATTAGAGATTCTATCAGAACCGCTTTTTGACGGTGCCGTACTTTTGGAGTGAACCGATTCGTGAACGTTTTCACGGTTGCCAGTGGCGATTCTCTTCATTAAGATAGCGGCAGTTTCTCGCGGGGTCTCCGTCCAATTCCTCGCAGCCGCCTCGAAGATTGTGCCCCGCATAAGGAGCCCTCGATGTCGTACTCGCGTTTCCTGCGAATCACAGTAGCTGTACTTTCGTTCGCACTTCTAGCTTCTCTTTCTTTCGCACAAACCACTGCGCCGGCGGCTACGGCTGCCCCTGCGACGGCCACACCCGCCACGCCAGAAGGTCCAAAGAAACTGGTTACGGTAATGAATTTTGATTACGGAACGGTGCGCACTTACGTGTCACAGATTTTTGGTTCCGATCAGGACATCGGCAAAGGTATCTCGGACATGCTGGTCGAGAAACTTTTGAAGGATGGGAAATACCGGCTGATCGAGCGCTCGGCACTGGACAAGATTCTTGCCGAACAGAATTTTTCAAACAGCGACCGCGCGGATTCCAACACCGCCGCGAAAATCGGCAAGGTTCTTGGCGTGGATGCCATCATCATCGGGTCGATCACACAGTTTGGCCGCGATGACCAGCACACCAACGTCGGCGGTGGCGGATATGGACTTGGACGCTTCGGCCTCGGCGGCGTGGGCACCAGCAAGGCGAAAGCGGTCGTGGGCATCACGGCGCGGGTGATCAACGTGTCTACCGGCGAAATCCTGGCCTCCGCAAGCGGTATGGGTGAGTCGACCCGCTCCGGCACTTCCCTGCTTGGCGGAGGCGGCGGTTGGACGGGCGGTGGCGGTGGCAGTCTGGACATGGGCAGCAGCAACTTCGCGAATACGATTCTCGGCGAAGCGACCCGCAAGGCGGTGGACGATACCGGGACAAAGCTGGACGACGCAGCGGATAAAATTCCGACCAACAAGATCTCGGTCAACGGATTAGTTGCGGACGTGACCGGCAACACGCTGATCCTCAACGTGGGCAAGAAAGGCGGGGTGAGAGTCGGTGACAAGCTCGACGTCAGCCGCCCGGTGCGCACCGTGAAGGATCCCGCGACCGGCAAGGTGATCAAGGCGGTTGTGGACAAGGTCGGCGACGCTACAGTGACGGAAGTTGACGACGATTCCGCGACCGCGACCTTTACGGGTGCGGGCGGAGCGAAGGTCGGCGACATGGTGAAAACGCCGTAATTTGGCCAGCGACTGAGAAGATGTTCTCCGCGGGCCTGCGTCTTCCGGCGTCGAGGCCTCGCGGACTATAATTTTGTTTGTATTCCACCGCCCTCGCCCACTCCGAAACCGTTCTGGAGGTTTTCATGACAGCCGAATTTTCTACCGGACAGCACATCGGTGATTACGAGATCCTTTCCATCCTTGGGCTAGGCGGCATGGGCAAGGTGTATAAGGTGCGGAACGTAATTTCGGACCGCATCGAGGCCATGAAGATTCTGCTTCCGGATTTGAGCTCGAACCAGGGACTCGCCGACCGGTTTCTGCGAGAAATTCACCTGCTGGCCACCCTGAATCATCCCAACATCGCCGCGTTGCG